>JAPOVQ010000028.1 GCA_026708035.1 Chloroflexota bacterium
CCGCCTGGCGACGCCCCATGGTCCGCCCCGCCCCTGGGTTTATGCAAAGGTCTCCTGGAAGGGAGAGGGTTAGGGTGAGGGTCATCCGGCACTCCCAGAGGGCCTAACTCCCTCATGCGCATCGCCATCGTCACGTGGGAGTACCCGCCTCACGTCGTCGGCGGCCTGGGCACCTACGCCGGCGCTATGGTCGCGGCCTTACGCGCCGCCGGGCACGAGGTGGAAGTCTTCGCCGCCCTGCGCGCAACGGACCCCGACCCGGCGGACGGTACCCACTGGACCCGCCCCCTCGAGCTCACCCCGCTCTATTCCACGCTCCTCAACGGCGAAGCGCAAGCCTGGGGACCCCTCCTCGGCGAGCTCGCGGCGACCAACGTCCTCTGGGCCGACCGCGTGCGCGAGCGCCACCGCCAGGACCCCTTCGACGTCGTCGCGATCCACGACTGGCTCGCGGCGCCGTCCGGGCTCGTGCTCGCGCCCCTGGTCGACGCGCCGGTGGTCTTTCACGTGCACAGCACCGAGCGCGGCCGCCAGCCGGTGGCATCGTCGCCCATCGTCCAGTCCTGGGAGCTGACCCTGGGGCATGAGGCGGCGGCGGTCGTCACCGTCAGCCAGGCCATGCGCGAGGACCTCGTCGCGCACGGCTGGCCGGACGACCGGGTCCACGCCGTCTGGAACGGCGTGGATACCCACCTCTACCACCCGCGGGCGCCGGGAGGACCCGACGTGCGCGCCCGCTACGACATCCCAGCGGCGGCGCCGGTGGCGCTCTTCATCGGCCGGCTCGCCGAGGTGAAGGGCGTGCGGCAGCTTGCCGCGGCGTGGGGATCGGTCGCGTCCCAGCGCGCCGGAGCCTGGCTCGTGGTGCTCGGGTCCGGCGAGCTGGAGCACGAGCTGCGCGAAACCTTCGCCCACGCCGAGGGCGGGGACCGCGTGGTCATGCGCACGGAGTTCGTCGACGAGCGAGAGCGCATCGCGCACTACGCCGCCAGCGACGTGGTGGTGCTGCCCTCGACCTACGAGCCGTTCGGCCTCGTGGCCGCCGAGGCCATGGCCTGCGGCAAGCCGGCGGTCGTCGGCGCGCAGGGGGTGGTGGGCTTCCGCGAGCAGGTAGTCGCGGGCGGTTCGGAGCAGACCGGCCTGCACGTCAACGGCGCCGACCCGGACGACATCGCCTGGGGCCTCGCCCACGCCCTCGAGGACCGCGACCGCCTCGCCGCCTGGGGCAAGAACGCCCGCACCCGCGCCGCGTCCACCTTCACCTGGCAAAGCTCCGCCGCCGCAACCGTCGCCGTCTACCAATCCGCCATCGAGGCCCACGCCCAAGCCTGATACCCCAATCCGTCATTCCGGCGAAAGCCGGAATCCAGTCTGGCCCCTATCCGGTGGGGAGAGGGCTAGGGCCTACCCCGTACTCGATACCGGGATGAGGTGTTGTCCGGTGGCCCACGCTGCGCGCAGCGTGGGAATCCGGCCCCAAAACGCTTGCACCACCCACCGTGTCATTCCGAGCGCAGCGAGGAATCTAAGGAGAAAGGAAGAGCAAGGCGGTCCAGGCAAGCCTCGATTTCGGCTCAAGGCCCGAATTGACGCCACATGCGGTCGCGCCCAGCGGATCCCCAGACCTGGAGCGCCAGGGTTCTTTTACACGTTCGGCGCTTAACTTCGATGTCGAACTAAAGCCACGATCGCTAGGCCCCTCCGTCACTCCCGCGACGGTGGTCCGGTCACCTCTCCCACGGGGAGAGGGCGAGGGTGAGGGGTTGTCCGGTGGCCCGCGCTCGGCACAGCGTCCAAATCCCACCGCTCACACTCGCGCCACCCACATTGTCATTCCGAGCGCAGCGAGGAATCCAGGGGGTGAAGACAAGGCGGCGCGGCGGTCAGGGCCGCGACTGGGGTGGACGACTCTCGAATAGCGATGTCCATTCAGACTATGGTATATATATAGCTATGAAACCTATACAGATCACATTCGACGAGGCCCTCCTGAAGCGCCTCGACGCGCACCCCGCCGTCCGGGAGCGAGGCCGCTCGGCCGTGCTGCGTGAAGCCGCCGCCGCCTACCTGGCCCAAAAGGACGCCGAGGACATCGCCCACCGATACCGCGAAGGCTACCGCGACTCCGCCGGCCTCGACGCCGAGCTCGAGGGCTGGGCCGGCGAGGGCGCATGGCCGGAGGACTAGACGCCGGGCCGCGTCGCGGCGAGATCTGGCACTACGGGTTCAAGTCGCCCGACAAGCGGCGCCCGGTCGTCGTCCTCACGCGCCAGGAAGTGCTCCCGCTGCTGAACACGGCGACAGTCGCCCCCATTACGTCCACCATCCGCGGCCTCCCAAGTGAGGTCGTCGTCGGCCCGGACGAAGGCCTGCGGCACGACTCGGCCATCAACCTCGACCACGTCCAGACCGTCGAGCAACGCCAACTCCACCGCTACGTCGGCTCGCTCAGCCCCAACAAAATGCGCCAGGTCTGCCGAGCCCTAGCCATCGCCACCGGCTGCGCCTGAGGCGACCACGGCGCCGCCCGCCGTACAGAGACTAGGCAGAAATCGAGGAGATACGCCGGGCTACTCGATGACCACGGGGTTCCGCCGGCGATATGGCGCTCGTGTCGGGGTCAGCGCATCCGTCCGGGCTTCCGGCGCGAGCAGGAGCTGCTTGAGGTCCGGCTTCTTCGGCTGTTCGGGTCGCCGCCGCTGCTGGCGACGTTCGCTGTCTCGGCTACCCATCTGCCAGGCTCACCTGCTCCAACACCTTGCGGTTCCAGATGAACTCCGGCATGCGGCCTTGGAGGACACGCACGACGGCCAGGGCCGCGCGGCGCTCGAGCTCCAGCACCGATTCCTCGGACATGTACGCCGCGTGCGGCGTGACGATGGCGTTGGGCTCTGCGAGCAGCGGGTGGCCGTCTGGTGGCGGCTCGGCCTCCAGGACGTCGATGCCCGCGCCGGCGATCCAGCCTTCGGACAGCGCCCGGGCCAGCGCGTATTCGTCGATGAGCGGCCCCCGCGCCGTGTTGATCAGAAAGGCCTCCGGCTTCATGGCCTGCAGCTCGGCCTCGCCGATCACGTGGTGGGTTTCGGGCGTGAGGGGGGCGTGCACCGAGATCGCGTCCGACTCGGCCAGCAGCCGCTCCTTGCTCACCAGCTCGGCCCCGATGTCCGCCACGCGGTCGGCGGTGATGTAGGGATCGAACACCAGGATCTTGAGCCCGTGCGGGATCGCGCGCAGCGCCAGCGCGTGGCCGATGCGGCCGTAGCCCAGGATGCCGAGCGTGCGCCCGCGCATGCGGTGGATGGGGCGCGCCGGCTTGGTCTCCCAGCGATCCGCCTTGGTGAGCCGGTCCAGCGCCACGATCTTGCGGGAAAGCGCCATCAGCAGCGCCATGGCGTGGTCGGCCACCTCCTCGATGGCGTAGTCGGGCACGTAGGTCACCGGGATGCCGCGCCGGGTGCAGGCGTCCACGTCGATGTTGTCCGTGCCCACGCCGGTGCGTCCGACCACCCCCAGGCGAGGCGAGGCCGCGATCACGCGCTCGGTGACCTTGGCGAAGCAGGTGATGATGCCGGTCACGTCCTGCGCCAGCTCCACCAGGCGGTCCTCGTCGGGGCTGTCCGACTCGATTACCTCGGCGTCAAGCGCGGCCAGCACCTCGCGCTCCGGCGCCGTGCTGGGCCAGGCGATGTCCGTGATCAGAATCTTGTGGCCGGCGGTCTCGTCAGACATAAGGCCCCACGCGCGCGATTCGCAAGCACCGCGACTTTAGAGAGGCCCGTTTCCCAGTGTCAACGCCGGCGGGCGTAGAGTGCGGAGTGCTCGGTGTATGCGACGCCTGCAATGCCATACCAATTCAATCCCAGCCGAAGCCGGCAAAGCCAATAGGTGCCAGACGTCCCTACCGACCACGAATGGACCCTGGAGACCGAGCGTCTGCTGCTTGCGCCAATGACGGTAGCCCACGCCGCGCAGCTGCATGCGTTGCTTTGGACTCTCGATTCGGACGCACCTGTCGAGGACGGCTCTCCGCCGAGCCTGGAGGATCTCCAAGCGCGGATTCGCCGATGGGAGCGCCGCCGATCACCGGACGGCGCCGAAATCTGGCTCAACTGGACGCTCCGGCTGAAGCACGACCAAACCGCGGTGGGGCGCATGCAAGCGACCGTGACCGATCAGTGGGCCGACATGGCCTGGGTCATCGGACGACGCTTTCGAACACAGGGCTATGCGACCGAGGCGGCGCGGTGCATTGCGGCCTGGCTGCTGGGATTCTTCAGCCTGGACGAGATCCGGGCGGAGATCCACCCCGACAACACCGCATCCCAGCGAGTCGCTACCAAGCTAGGCATGCGCAGCACCGGCAAACGGACCAGCGACGGCGAGGAGGTCTGGGCCCTCCGGCTCTGCCCATCACCCGACGACGGCTCAAACTGACCGGCCAAGCTCTTCGGCGCAATCGCACACGGCGGCGACTTCGGCCCTAGCCGCGTTCGCGGAAGCCAGGCACAGTCAGTCGCTCGGGAATCGCCGGACTAGGCCCCGACCTTCGTCGCCACGTCCCCCACGCGCACCGTCCCCGACTGGACCACGCGCGTGTTGATGCCGCGCATCCGCATCTGCCGTCCCAACGGCGTGCTGATGAATCGCAGCGCGTCTTGCCCGAACCGTGCGGCGAACTTCCGGCAGCCCGTGTGCGGTTCCTTGGAAATTTCGATCACCGCCGACCCGATGGCGAGCCGCGCCCCCGGCGGTAGGTTGTCTTCGCTCATGTCGATATCGATCACCAGCTGATCGCCTGCCAGCGGCCAGCGCTCCTCGGACTGGGCGAGAAGGTCAAGTAGACGGGAGTTGATGATCGTGATCTGCGCCGCCGGGTTCGGACCCCCGGTGGGCGTAACCGTGCTGCCGCGATCCTTCCAGCTGTCTCCGACCAGGCCGGTGGCCACATCGAGCGTGCCCTCCGCAATCACCTCGCGCGCATCGACCTCAGGTCGCCGCACGATCATGCACACGGGACCGCCGTCCGCCGGCGACCCCCGCAAGTGGTCGAGGCCGGCTTCCAGCTCTTCGCCGGTCCGGAAAAGCGCAGCGCCGACTGAATCTCCCACCTTGGTCTCCTCTGCTCTTACGGACGTGTCCCTGGAGGCGTTGCCAGCCGCTTGAGTTTGCCCCGTGCGTGGTCCGGTGGCGGTCGGTCAGCCTCTTAGCAGCCCCGCGTCCACATGCTCACGTTCGGCAGACAGCCCTCGATGGCCTTCACTTCCCTGATCGCCACAGGCTCCTGCGCATTCTCGATCTTCGTCAGCGTGGTCGCCGAGGGCGCGTGGTCCTCCTTGAGGTGACCGAAGATCGTGTGATCCCCGGAGACCGCGTCGCTCGCGGCCAGGTCGCCCAGGAGGATGTAGAACCGCGATCCGTTGGAGTTGTCGGCCCCGTTGGGCGCCATCGCCAGGTGACCGCGCGCGTAGGGCCGCTGGGGCGGCTCGAGCTCATAGGTGTAGCCCGGCCCGCCGGTGCCGGTGCCGGTCGGATCGCCGGTTTCGGCCAGCACGCCCGGAAGCACGCGATAGAACACCATGCCGGTGTAGAACCCCTCGTTGAGGAGGAACGTGAAGCTGTTGACCGCCAGCGGCGCTTCCGCCGGCAGCAGGATGAACGTCATGCGCCCGACGTCGGTGGTGACGATGACGCTATAGGGCCGATTGGGGTCGATTCCCATATCCGGGTAGGCCGCGAACGTCGGCGGCCCTTCGGGCTCGGATTCGCCGCAGGCGACCACGACCATCGCCATTGCCAGCGCCAGTGCAACGACGACCATTTGTCGCATCATCGTTCTCCCCTATGCGTCGTCACCAGCCCACCGCCTATTTTGCCGCGCCCGCCGCGCGATTGCCACGGGCCGCTGTCCAGCGCGGATGGGTGGATGGCGGATCGTCTTGCGTCCGTCATTCCCGCGGAAGCGGGAATCCAGCCCGAATTCGCCTGCACCCTCACCTTCGGCCCCTTCCCTTCGAGAAATCGTCGCGTGACCCCTCCGTCATTCCGGCGAAAGCCGGAATCCAGTCCGGTCAGATCTGGGAACCGGGAATTTGGGGTAAATCCTGCCTCGTACTTGATTCGGGGGGCGGGACTCAGACCCGCCCATTCGGGGGTCTGTCGACGTCTCTTCAAAGGAGCGGCGACAAGACCAGCCGCTCGACGATCCGGCCCACAACCGAGTCCGCCGCAACGTCGACGGCCACTTGGGCCGCCGTCCGACCCACTCCGGCGTCGTCCGCGGCGGACCGCATGGCGCCGCGTAGGTCGCCGTCGCGGCAGTCGACCGTGAGCGGGTGCGCCTCTATGGTGAAGAGCTCCGGCCACAGCAGGGTGCCCACCGCCGCCGGGTCGTGCAGCAGCAGCTTGCCGCCGCGTCCGGTGAACTGCTCGGCGCGGGCGCGCCGGATCAGCTCGCCCAGGAAGGCGCTCCGGGGCTCGGAGTCTGACAGCAGGCGCGACTCGACCGTCTCGTCGCTCACCGCCAGCTGGTGCGTCACGTCCAGCGGCGTCACGATCACCGGCAGGCCGGAGGCCAGGACCACATCCGCCGCTTCGGGGTCCACGTAGAAGTTGAACTCCGCGTGCGGCGTCACGTTTCCGCCGGCATGCAGCGATCCGCCCATGACCACGATGGCCGCCGCTCGTTGCATCGCCGCGGGGTCGCGCTGGAGCGCCGCCGCCACGTTCGTCAGCGGACCCAGGGCGATCACCGTCACCGGTTCGGGTGACGCCCCGACTTCCTCAATGATCACGCCCACGGCGTCAACCGGGATGTCCGTGGGTTCAGTGGCAGGCCGGCGCCAGCGTTCGTGACCGGTGATCCCGGCCAGGCCGTCCGAGCCGTGGACCTCCTCCGCCGTCACCAGGTCGCGCGCCAAGGGCTTGGCGCAGCCCTGGGCCAGTCGGATCCCGCGACCGGGTGCCAGGATGCGCAGCAGGTAGTCGGCGTTCGCCGTGCCCGTCGCCAGGTCCACGTTCCCCGCCACCGTCGTCACCGCGCGCACGGAAAGATCGGGCGAGGCCAGCGCCAACGCCAGGGCCAACGCGTCATCGACGCCCGGATCCGAATCGATGACGACGGGAACGCTGGTTGGCATCGGCTCGCTTTCCGGCTCGCTAGTTCGGTGGCCCATGCTGCGCGCGGCATGGACGGCTCCACAAGCGTCCCACGCTGCACGCCACGTGCGCCACCGCGAAAATCCCGGCGCGCCGTAACGGCGGTTCGCGAACCTCCCTACGTAACTTGCGGAGACTCACTGCCATAATGCGGTCACCGGCGATTCCCTCCGGCGCGGAAGGGGCAAGCGATGCCGCGTGACCTGGCAATTGGCAATGGCCGCCTGCTCGTCGCATTCGATGGCGATTATCGGGTCCGCGACATCTACTTCCCCCACGTGGGGCTGTGGAATCACGCCGGCCACGATCCATTTCGATTCGGCATCTGGGTCGACGGCGCCTTCGCGTGGATCACCGCGCGCACCTGGAACGGCACGCTGCGCTACCGCCCGGACACCCTGGTCAGCGACGTTCGCCTCGTCAACGACGATCTCGGGCTGGAGCTGATCTGCGCCGACACCGTGGACTTCCATCGCCCCATCTACCTTCGACGCATGGTCGTTCGCGACCTGCGGGGCGCCCCGCGGCACGTCAAGCTTTTCTTCCACCACGACTTCTACCTATTCCGCGACGGCGTGGGCGACACCACGTATTTCGATCCCCTCACGCGCGGCATCGTGCATCACAAGCGGGACGTGCTGTTCATGGCCAACGCGTGGGCGGGCGAGCAGCCGGGCTTCGACGCGGTCAGCACGGGCACCAAGCATCTGCACGGATTGGAGGGCACCTGGCGCGACGCCGAGGACGGCAATCTTTCCGGCAACGCCATCGCCCAGGGGCTGGTGGACAGCACCGGCGGCGTGGACGTGCGCGTGCCCGCCGGCGGCGACGCCGTGGCGCACTACTGGCTGGCGGTCGGCGACGAGTTCTTCGCCGTCAAGGACGACAACGACATGGTCGTGCGCCGCGGCCCAGACACGCTGATCGAACGCACCAACCACTACTGGCGGCATTGGGTCACCCGCGAGGACCTGGACTTCACCGGACTCGATTCGGCCGTCCGCGATCTCTACCGCCGCAGCATGCTCATCGTCCGCACCCAAACCGACGACGACGGCGCCATCATCGCGGCCAACGACAGCGACATCCTGCAATTCGGCCGCGATACCTACACCTACATGTGGCCGCGCGACGGCGCCCTGGTCGTCCACGTGCTGATCCAGGGCGACCACCGCGAGCTCGCGCGGCGCTTCTTCGATTTCTGCCTCCGCACGATCCAGCCGGGCGGTTTCATGCTGCACAAGTACAATCCCGATGGAACGCCGGGCAGCAGCTGGCATCCCTGGGCCGACGCGGACGGCAATCGCATCCTGCCGATCCAGGAAGACGAGACGTCACTGGTGCTGTGGGCGCTTGGCGCCTACGACGAGCGATTCAAGGACACCGAGGTCGTCAAGCCCTTGTATGCACCGCTCATCAAGCGCGCCGCCGACTTCATGGTTCGTTTCCGGCATCGGGAAACCGGACTGCCCGCCCCCTCCTGGGACCTGTGGGAGGAGCGCTACGGCATCCATACGTTCACCGTCGCCAGCGTGTATGGGGGGTTGCGTGCGGCGGCCGCGTTCGCCCGTGGGTTCGGGGAAGAAGCGGCCGCCGAGGAGTACGACACGGCCGCCGCTGAGATTCGCGAGGCCGCATTCGAGCACCTCTACGACGAGGGCGAGCGGCGGTTCATCCGCCGCCTGGAGGTCACCGACGACGGCACGCTGACACCCGATATGACGATCGACGCCAGCGTCTGCGG
Source organism: Chloroflexota bacterium (assembly GCA_026708035.1). Taxonomy (NCBI): domain Bacteria; kingdom Bacillati; phylum Chloroflexota; species Chloroflexota bacterium. The sequence continues at coordinate 8,900 of JAPOVQ010000028.1, forward strand.
CGTCTGGCGCTTCGGGCTCTGCGAGCCGACGGACCCGCGCTGCGTGTCCACCATGCACTCGCTGCGCGGCCGGCTCTGGGTCAAGACCGACATCGGCGGCGTCGCGCGCTACGAAGACGACTACTACCACCGCGTCTCGGACGATATCGAGCGCATTCCCGGCAATCCGTGGTTCATCTGCACGCTCTGGCTGGCGCAGTGGGAAGCGGCGGCGGCGCAGACCCTGGACGATCTGGAGCGCGCGCACGAGCTCATGCGCTGGGTGGTCGACCGCGCCCTCCCCAGCGGCACGCTGGCGGAGCAGGTGCATCCGCAGACCGGGCAGCCCCTCAGCGTGAGCCCGCTCACCTGGAGCCACGCCGAGTTCGCCGCCACCGTGCAGACGTATGTGGCCCGGGCGCGCGAGCTCCGCGGTCAGGGCGGCTGACAATCTCGGCACGGCTCATCCGGATCCACGCGGGCGACTACTCCGTCGAGGCGCGCTTGCACGACACGCCCGCCGCCGACGCCGTCTGGCAGGCCCTACCGCTGCGCGTGTCGGTGAGCACCTGGGGCGACGAGATCTACGCCGGCATCGGTGTTGACGTGGACCTGACCAGTGACGCGACGGACGTTGCCGCCGTGGGCGACCTGGCCATCTGGCCGCCGGGGCGGGCGTTCTGCATCTTCTTCGGTCCCACCCCGGCCAGCCGCGGTCCCGAGTCGCGCGCCGCAAGCCCGATTGCGCCCGTCGGACGCATCGACGACCCCGACATAGCTGCCCTGCGACGGGTTCGCTCAGGAGCCACGCTCACCATCGAGGCGCTGGATGAGCTACAGGCGTAACGCCGAGATTTGCTTCTTTTCTTGAAGAACGGGTCACTCTGGTCAGCGGCGAGCGGTCGCCCAGCTTCCCTGTCGAAGTCCGGTCCCCTCTCCCTTGATGGGAGAGGGTTAGGGTGAGGGTGAACGCGGCAGCATTTCCGCCGGACGCATGCCGAAGGAGACAGAGCGACCCGCAATCCCTCTTGAAGCAGTATTGACGCGTTCGCATTCTGTCTGGTAGCTTGGCCGTGCGTGGAATCATCTGGCGCGTGACCGTTGGTCATGCCGCGTCGCGCGTCGCGGAGGATGTCGCCCATGGGCGGCCCGCTCACTCAGCGCCAGCATCGCGTGCTGGTCACCATCGAGCGCTTCGTGCGCGACGAGGGCTACACCCCTAGCGTTCGCGAGGTTGGCGGCATCGTCGGGCTGGCGCCGGCCACCGTCCAACAGCACCTGGACGCCCTGGAGCGCAAGGGCTACATCCGACGCACCGGCCAGTCGCACGGTATCGAGATCCTCGACAACGGCGCCGACGCCGGCGTGGTCCACGTGCCGATCATCGGCGAGATCGCCGCCGGTCTGCCGATCGACGCCTACGAGGAACGGATCGACACCGTGCCGGTGGCCTCCGGCCTCGCGCCCGCGAGTGACACGTACGCGCTGCGGGTGCGCGGCGACAGCATGATCGACGACCATATCTGCGACGGCGACCTGGTCATCGTGGCGCCCACGGAGGCCGTGCGCGACGGGCAGATCGCCGTCGCCATGCTGGACGACGGCACCGCTACGCTCAAGCGCCTCTTCCGCGAGAACGGCCGCGTGCGCCTGCAGCCGGCCAATGCCGACTACGACCCCATCTACGCCCGCGACGTGCGCGTGCGCGGCCACGCCGTCGCCATCCTGCGGAGCCTCTAGGCCGAGCAATTCTGGTAGGGGCGGCCCTTGTGGCCGCCCGACATGTCGCTCCGAAGCATGTCCGTCGACCATGTCCGCCCCCTCTCCCACGGTGAGAGGGCCGGGGTGAGGGGACCGCAACCGTCACTCCATGGCATTCGCCCATCCGTCATTCCGAGCGCACGCGAGGAATCTCAGATGCCCTTGCACGGCCGCTCGGCCAAGCCAGACCCAGGCGGTAGGTCGCTTTGAGCCCGTCGTTCCCGCGGAGGCGGGAATCCACCCTTGAGTGAACCTGGGGGCTGGTGGGATTCCTCCGACCATCCATCGTGCGACTGAGTTTTGCCGAGGTCTCCGGAGGCCCGAATCCAGGCTCGGCGCTGCTACCGTCCAGGTAGGGGCGGTCCTCGTGGCCGCCCGAAATCGCTGCCCGCCTTTTGTCATCGACCATGTCCGCCCCCTCTCCCACGGGGAGAGGGCCGGGGTGAGGGGACCGCCGCCGTCACTCGATGGCATTCGCCCATCCGTCATTCCGAGCGCACGCGAGGTATCTCAGATGCCCTTGCACGGCCGCTCGGCCAGGCCAGACCCAGGCGGTAGGTCGCTTTGAGCCCGTCATTCCCGCGGAGGCGGGAATCCACCCTTCAGTGAACCTGGGGGCTGGTGGGACTCCTCCGACCATCCATCGTGCGACTGAGTCTTGCCGAGGTCTCCGGAGGCCCGAATCCCGGCCCGGCGCTGCTACCGTCCAGGTAGGGGCGGTCCTCGTGGCCGCCCGAAATCGCTGCCCGCCTTTTGTCATCGACCATGTCCGCCCCCTCTCCCACGGGGAGAGGGCCGGGGTGAGGGGATTCCCGCACGTCGGCTACGCCCGCTCCCTCTCCCATGGGAGACCTTCGCGTAATTCCTCCCGTGGAGCCTGAAGCGCAGGTCCGGCCCCCTCTCCCCTGGTGGAGACCTTTGAATTATTGGGGGCGGGGCGCGTGGGGAAGGGCCTCGGCACCGCC
>JAPOVQ010000029.1 GCA_026708035.1 Chloroflexota bacterium
CGGCCGAAGTGCCGCTCACGGCCATGCACCGTGACGAGGTCTTGGACGGCGGCGCCCTCCCGCTGCGCTACGTGGCCTACACCCCGGCATTTCGCCGCGAGGCCGGCGCCGCCGGCATCGACACGCGGGGCCTCCAGCGCTTGCATCAGTTCGACAAGGTGGAGCTGTACGCGTTCGCGCTCGCCGAGCACTCCTACGACGAGCTTGAGCTGATGCGCCGGCACGCCGAGGCAGCCGTCGAGGCACTGGGGCTGCCCTACCGCACGCTGGAACTGTGCACCGGCGATCTCGGATTCACCGCCGCCAAGACCTACGACCTGGAGGCCTGGGCGCCGGGCGTGAACGCGTGGCTGGAGATCTCGTCGATTTCGAACTGCGAGGCGTTTCAGGCACGCCGGGCGGGCATCCGAGCCCGGAAGCCCGGTGGCAGCCACACGGAATTCGTGCATACGCTCAATGGGTCCGGGCTTGGTATGGCCCGTACGATGGTGGCCATTCTGGAGAACTACCAGCAGGCAGACGGCACGGTCCGCGTGCCGGAGGTTCTCCAGCCGTATCTCGGCGGCCAGGAAGTGCTTGAGGTGGAGCCCGGATGGCAGTAGACCCGGTGATCGACCGGCATCCCACCCTGCAACTCATCGGCCGCACGCCGTTGGTCGAAACGCGCCTCTTCCGGGATCGCTATCCGAGAGCCAGGGTCTTCGCCAAGATGGAGGCCTTCAATCCAGGCGGGTCGATCAAGGATCGACCCGTGGCGCGCATGCTGGCCGACGCGCAGGCGCGCGGCGACCTGCGCCCGGGCCAGACCATCCTTGACTCGTCGTCCGGCAACGCGGGCATCGCCTACGCGATGATCGGCGGTCTCCTGGGACACGACGTGGAGATCGTGATGCCCGACAACGCCAGCCGGGAGCGCGTGCAGCGCATCACCGCGCACGGCGCGCGCATTCGCTTCACCGACGCCATCCTGGGCTACGACGAGGCCATGCGGGAGGTCCAGCGCCGCCATGAAGCAGCGCCCGAGCGCTACTACTTCGCCGACCAATACAGCAACGAATCGAACTGGCAGGCGCACTTCGACGGCACGGCGAGCGAGATCCTCGCCGAGGCTCCGCCCGACATCACGCATTTCGTCGCGGGCGTCGGCACCGGCGGCACGATCACCGGCGTGGCGCGCCGATTCGACGAGGCGTGCCCCGACGTTCAGATCGTGTGCGCCACGCCACCGGAGTTTCCGGGCATCGAGGGGTTGAAACCCATGGGTCCCGACCACCTGGTGCCGGCAATCCTCGACGCCTCGCTGATCGACACCTGGATAGACATCGACGTGGACAAGGCTCGCGAGTTTTCCGTGCTATTGGCGGCCGAGGGCCTCTTCGTCGGGCAATCGGCCGGCGCCTATATGTATACGGTCGAGACCGTGCTCGCGGACGACCCGGACGCCGTCGTGGTGACCTTGTTCCCCGACGCCGGCGACCGCTACTTCAGCACTGGACTATGGGACGTGGCGCCGACGCTCGCGAGTCCGTGACCTCGACCGTCGACACAGCAGCAGCGCCACCAGGGATGCAAACAGCTTCCGCCCAGACGCATTTTGGCGGAGGGCCGGCGTGAAGCCTCTGCGCCTCGGCTTCAACCCGCGCATTGCGCCCGAGAGCCGGCGCCGCTTCCATCAACGCTTACGCCACGTCGTGGAGGTCGCGGTGCATCTGGAGTTCGACGTCGTCGAGCTGGGGCTCTCGACCTCCATGCACGAGTTGGGCTTGACGACCATCTTCGACCCTCAGGCCATCGAGATTCTCGACGACGCTCCGCTGCGGTTCCATCTCAACCTGTTCGCCGACGCCGCGATGACCGAGCGGTCGGCGATCACCGACGTCACCAGCTACTCACGCAGCGTGGCGCTACGGCAAATCGTCCAGATCGTCGAGTTTTTCGAGCACCGGCACGCCATGGAGATGTACGTGGTTCATCCGGGACGCCGAGTCACGCACGAGGCCGCGCACTTGGACGCGCTACGCGAAAGCATGCGCACGCTGCACAACTTGTTCCCGGGTCTCCCCATCGCCATCGCCAACGCGAGCGGAGAGGCGGTGCTCGGGCGCATCGACAGCGTGCTCAATGCGCTCGATAGCGCGCGCCACTTTCGCTTCGCCCTGCATACGGGATTCGCGTTTCATTCCGTGGACGCGAATCACCTGGCGTTCGAGGCCCGCATGGACTACCTGCGCCGCTTCGTGGATCAAATCGCGGAGATTCGCTGGCACAACACCGCGCCGGGCACGCGTCCCAGCGTGCCGTTGCACCGCACCCTCGAGGATGGGCTGGACCTCGCGATGCTGATGCGCACCGTGGGCCGAAATCCGGGCACGCTGCACATGATCGAAACGGTCGGCCTGGATCCGCAGGCCCTGGTGCGCGAGGTGCGGACGCTGCACCGCGCCCTCAACGCGTAAGCACTACTCCCAGCGAAACAGTCGCACCGCCAGCGCCACGAACACGACCAGGTAGGCCGCCATGGCCGCCACGGCCACGCCCATGGGAATGGTGGTCGCGCCGCCAATCATGAGTTGGCGCGTGGCCTCGGCCAGATGCGTCAGCGGAAGCACGTTGATCACCGGCCGCAGCCAATCCGGCATGAACTCCAGCGGAAAGAACACGCCCGAGATAAACATCATGGGAAACGTCACGACCTGCGCCACCGGAAAGAACCCCTGCTCGGTCTTGGTGAATGAGCCGAGGAAGAAGCCAATGGCGAGGAACGCCAAGCCCCCAAGCACCACCACGCCGGCCAACGCGGCCAGCGACCCGGCATCGCTGTTGAGCCGAATGTCGAACACCAGGCGGGCGACGCCGATGAGAATGGCGGACTGCGCCAGCACCAGGACCATGCGCAGGATCAAATCGGCGCTCACCAGCGTGAGCCGGGAAACCGGCGTCGCTTGCGGGCGGCGCAGCACGCGCCGCTCGCGCAGCGACACGATATTCACCGCGCCGAACACGCCGGCGTTCATCACGCTGAAGGCCACGATGCCGGGCACGATGAAGTCGATGGTCGAAAGCCGCTCGCTCCGCAGCGTCTGAAACGCGGGACGCACGACCGGCTGGCTCCGCGTGAGCGCGCGATCCGCGGCCTCGAACGCTTGCAGGATCACCGGCACGACGACCTGCTGGCTGCTCTGCCGCGTCTCGTCGTAGTGAATGTCCACGGACATTGGCGTCCCCGCGTCAATCGAGGCGCCGAATCCGCTTGGGATCGCGATCACGGCGCGCCGATCGCCGTCCTCCAGGCTGGCGATCTCGTCCGCCAGGCTGCCCCGCGAGAGGTCGAACACATCGATGGCCTGAAGCGTGTCGACGAGCAGGCTGGCCTGCGGCGATTCATCCTCGTTGATCAGGCCGATTTCATATTGCGTGGCGCTGTCGCGGCTGAAGACTAGCCCGAAGATCAGGACGAACAGCAGCGGAAACGCGAACGTCCAAAACAACGCGGCCCGATCCCGCGTGAATTCGCGCGTGTTGGCCAGCGTGAGCTGAGCGAGGGCTCTCAATCTCGCAACGTCCGTCCGGTGAGCTTGAGGAATACGTCTTCGAGCGTGGCCCGCCGCAGCCGCAGGTTCTGAATCGGCTCGCCGCGCTCCTGTCCAAGTTGCAGCAGCGCCGCCATCGACGACGGCACGTCGTCGCTGAACATGCTCACCCGGTCGCCCTGGATCGACGCGTTCACCACCGCCGGCAGCGATTCAATTTCGGTCGCTGTCAGGCCGTCGCGCTGGCTGAACTCGATGGCGTCTTCGGCGAAATGGGTCCGCACGAGGTCCTCGGGCGTATCCGTGGCGATGATGCGGCCGTGGTCCATCACGGCCACGCGGTCGCACAGGCGCTCCGCTTCTTCCATGTAGTGCGTGGTCAGCAGGACGGTCCGGCCTTCGGCCTTGAACTGCTCGATGGTCTCCCAAAGGCTGCGGCGGGCCTGCGGGTCCATGCCGGTGGTGGGCTCGTCGAGAAAGATGATCGGCGGATCGTTGACCATGGCCAGCGCCACGGATAGGCGCTGCTGCTGCCCGCCGGAAAGGTCTTTGACGAACGCGCGGCGTCTCTCTTCCAATCCCAGGAGGTTCAAGAGATGGTCGGCCACGCCCGCGCGTCCGTAGAACGACGCGAACAGCTCGATCACCTCCGCCACGCGCAACCGGGGGTAGAGCGACACCTGCTGAAGCTGGACGCCAATTTTGCGCTTGAGGTCGCCCGACTCACGACCCGGGTCCAACCCCAGCACACGCACGGCGCCGGAATCGCGCGATCGCAGACCTTCCATGATCTCGACCGTGGTCGTCTTGCCCGCGCCGTTCGGACCGAGCATGCCGAAGACTTCGCCGACCTCGACCGCGAACGAGACCCCGTCCACGGCCTTGACGTCGCCGTAAGTCTTGCGGAGGTCCTGGACTTCGATGACGGACATTCCGGGAGTCAACGATATGGGCGCCGCTTGCACTCCAAAGTGACCAATCTCACCAAGCGCCACGTGGCGAGCTATGGCAATCGCCGCAAGATCATCGCGCCTTGTGGGTCCACGGTCGCCCGCCATCCAGGCGCCACCCAGGTGGTCGCGTCGGACTGGGTGACCACGGCCGGACCTTCGAGCTCGAAGCCGACGCCCAGGTCGTGGCGCGAATGCAACGGCACGTCGCGCACCGTGCCGTCGGCCAGAGTGGCCCGCGTCGTCTGGGCCTCCACGTCACCGGCTGCCGACGGCGCCGTCGCGGCAATCGACGGCTGCGGCACCGACGCGACGAGCCGGGCCACGACGATCTCGACCGGCGCATCCGGCCGGCTGTGGGCGTAGCGCTGCTGATGTCGTTCGTGGAACATCCGCACGGCCTCGGGCACGCCTCCATCCCCAAGCGGCACGCTCAACTCGAACGACTGCCCGACGTAGCGCACGTCGAGCAGGCGCTGCAGCCGCGGATCGCGCGCCGGCGCCAGGTCGTCGCTCGCCGCTTGCTCGAGCGGACCAAACAGCTCTTCCAGCCGATCCGGCGTGAGCGCGTGCGACTCGTCGAGCACGGTGGCGGTGTATTCGCGCGTGTGGGCGCCGGTAAGGGCGCCGAGCGCGGACAGTACGCCGGGATGCGGCGGCACGAGCACTTGCTCGATCTCGAGCCGTTCCGCCAACTCGCAGCAGTGCATCGGACCCGCGCCGCCGAACGGCAGCAAGGTGAAGTCGCGCGGGTCGAAGCCGCGTTCCAGCGTGATCACGCGCAGCGCGCGGTCCATGTGCGCGTTCGCCACCGCAATGACCGCCAGGGCCGCCCGTTGAAGCGCGGCATCGGAAAGTTCGGCGTCGGCAACGAGCCGCCCGACCGCGCGCCGGGCTCGCGCGGCGTCGAGGTGCACACGATCGCCAAGGGCCGCATCCGGGGCAAGCCGGCCCAGGACCAGGTTCGCGTCGGTCACCGTGGGCTCGGTGCCGCCCCGCGCGTAGGCGGCGGGACCTGGCAGCGCGCCCGCGCTCCGAGGACCGACCCTCAGGGCGCCGGCCTCGTCAAGCTGGGCAATCGAGCCGCCGCCGGCGCCGACCGTGTGAATGTCCGTCATGGGAATGGCCACGGGCAGGCCGGCGACTTCGGCGTGGGTCGTGCGCAGCGGCTCACCCGGGCAGACGGCCACGTCGGTCGACGTGCCGCCCATATCGAGCGTGGCGATATTGGCGATACCCGAAGCGCGCGCGACGTGCTGCGCGCCCACGACGCCGGCGGCGGGACCGCTGAGCACGGTGCGCACCGGCGCCTCGGCCGCCTCGTTCGAGCGCAGCACGCCACCGTTGGACTGCACCACCCACAGGGGGCCGGGCATGGCCGGTTCGAGCCGGCGCAGGTAGCTGGCAACGACCGGCGCCACGTAGGCGTCGACCACCGTCGTGCTGGTGCGCTCGAACTCGCGGTATTCCGGCAGAACGTCGGACGAGAGGGAGACGGCCTCCACGCCCGCCCGGCGCAGCGCCTCACGCACGGCGCGCTCATGGGCGGGCTGCAGGAAGCTGAAGAGCAGGCAGACGGCGGCGGATGCCGGGTTCAGCCGCCGCACACGGGCCGCCAGACGATCGAGCGACGCCTGGTCGATCGGGGTGACGACGCTGCCGTCAGCGCCGATGCGCTCCGTCACCTCGAGCCGGCGGTCCCGCGGAATCAGCGGCGGCGGTCGCTCTGGCTCCAGCTCATAGAGCGACGGCCGATTCTGGCGCCCAATCTCGAGCACATCGCGAAATCCCTCGGTCGTCACCAGCACCGCTCGCGCGCCGCGACGCTCGAGCAAGGCGTTGGTGGCAACCGTGGACCCATGCACGATGGCCTCGGCCGACGCAATGCCTCCCGCGGCCAGGCCGTCCACGATCGCCTGCTCCGGCGCGCCCGGCGTGCTGGGAACCTTGAAGACGCGCATTTGGCCGTCGGCGATGACGACGAAATCGGTAAACGTGCCGCCCACGTCCACGCCAACCCGCACGCGTCTCCTCCTCAAGCTCCGGGCGCTCGCGGCCACCCAGCTAGGTGGTCAGGCTGTTGCCCGGTGCGCATTGTGACCCATGCCGCGGGAGAGCATGTGGGCCGGGGACTCCGCCGTGCCTCCGCGATCTCTTCCGGCAGCCCGACATGGAGTCGGCTCCGCCCACCACAACTTGCCGGCGGTCATTCTGAGCCTGGCTCCGAAGCCTCACGAGACCAACCGGTCAGATTCCTATACTCAAGCTCGGCGCTGATGGCAGCCCGCCGCGTGCCGACATCGTCAAGATTCCGCCCCACACAGCAAAACAAGGATGGCTCTCGTGCGTCGCATCGCGCTGCCTCTCGTCCTGCTCCTGATCGCATCGGTCACGACTGCGGCCTGCGGCCCGGATGCCGACGAAGAGATCATCAGGATCGGGGCCGCCGTGAGCGAGACGGGCAGGCATGCCAAAGGGGGTGAGCACGTTCGCCGGGGCTATCTGCTTTGGGAAGACTGGGTCAACAACGAGTACGGCGGCATCAAGGTGGGCAACGACCGATATCAGGTCGAGTTGATCATGTATGACGACCAGGGCGACACGGACACGACCGCTGCGCTCGTGGAGCGACTGATCGACGAGGACAAGGTCGACTTCCTCTTGGGACCGTACAGCTCAACCCTCACTCAACCAGCCATCGAGGTCGCCGAAGAGCGCGGCATGCTCCTGGTCGAAGGCAGCGGGGGAGCCGAAACGCTCTTTCAGCAGTCGTACCAAAACCTGTTCGCCGTGCTGACTCCCGCAGTCAACTACACCCAGTCCGCGCTTCGGGCGCTCGCTGAGAGCGGGGCCAAGACGATCGTCATCGTCCACGCGGACAGCCTGTTCCCGACCAGCGTCGCCGAGGGCGCCGAGCATTGGGCCGGCGAGTATGGCCTTTCGGTGCTGCGCGTCGAGGCGTATTCGCAGGACATCACCGACGTCACGGACATAGTGTCAAGGCTTCGGGACTTGGAGCCCGATGTCTTCCTTGGCGCCGGATACTTCAACGACGCCTTGCTGTTCGTCCGCGCCGCCAAGGCGCTGGACTTCGATCCGGCGGCAATGGTGCTCACCGTTGGCCCAACCGATCCGGCGCTGATCGAAGAGGTCGGCGAGGACGCCAACTTCCTCATCGGGCCCACGCAGTGGGAATCGACCATGAGCTATCGAGGCGCCTATTTCGGGTCGGCGTCGGACTACGCCGAGCGCTACGCCGCGAAGTGGGGTGGGCCTCCGACCTATCAGGCCGCGTCGGGAACCGCTGCCGCGCTGGCGCTCCAGTTGGCGATCGAGGCCGCCGGGACCCTGAACACCGACGACGTGCGCGCCGCCCTGCGCGACCTCGACGCGAGCACTTTCTTCGGTCAAATCAGCTTCGACGAGACTGGCAAGAACGCGGCCAGGCCAATGGGCGCAATTCAAATCCACGGCGGCGACATTCGCGTGGTGGCGCCGCCCGACGCCGCGGTCACCGAGCTGACTTACCCCGTGCCCGGGTGGAAGGACCGATAGGAGGCGCCGTCCCAAGACTCCGTTCGGGCGTCCAGACCGGTGGAGCGGCTGACCTGAACTCGTAACCCGATCAATCCCCCGGGCAATGGACAACGGCAACCTCCCACTGGTCGATCGAGAGGTGGAACGCGTTGTCCTCGACGGCAAGGTCGGCCTGCGCGAGGAGATCCCGCGCGGACGCAAGCATCCAACCTGGGCGCAGCCGCACCTGCGCCGTGGATCGCTCGAGGTTGAAAACGAACACCAGCCACCCGCCTTGCCGCGACCGACGGACGACGGGCACCACCCGATCGCCTTCGATTGCGACCGGGGCCTCTATGCCGCACTCATCCAGAAGGCCCCACACCATTTCCGGCTGCCCAACATCGCCAAAGCCCGCCGAAAGAGTCAGTCCGTACCACGTGAAGCGTCCGTCAACCGTCCGCACCGCGACGCTTGCTCCATCGAGTGTGGCAATGGTTTGCGTTTCCCCCAGTGGCTCCAGTACGGCGTAACCGCACGGACTGGTGACCGAATGCGCGCCGTGGGGCGTCCGCAGCACGTTGCGCCCCTGCTCGATGTCGTAGTCGGTCACCGCCGAGAAATCGGCCACCCGCACGCCCAACCGATCCGCCAGGCCCTCGGGCGGGCCATAGCTGGATTGCCCATCACCCTGGTAGATCCCGAAGCTGCCTTCCGCCACCAGCCGAGTCTCCGGGCAGTGCTCCAGCGTGCGCTCGATGCGCTCGCGCACCTCGTCCGTCATCAGCGTCACGTTGGGCAGGAACAGCAGCCGATAGCCCGACCAGTCCATGCTCGGGGTGACCACGTCGGCCGGGACGCCGTGCGTCCATAGCGTGCGGTACACGCCCCGCACGTCGGCCAGGTAGCGCTCGGCCTCGTTGTTGTAGCCGAACAGCTCCTGCGATTCGGGGTGATAGACGATTCCAACTTCGGCCTGCGGACACTCCAGCGTCAAATGCTCACTCAAGCGGTCGATCTGCCGGATGGCCTGCGTCACGGCCTCGAAACGCGACGTGGGCTCGCCGTCCAGCGCCACAAGGTTGTAGCCCGGCGACTCGAAGCTCAGGTATTCCGGCCGGTGCTGCCAGAACATGGCCCCCGAGGCGCCGTGCGCCAGGGTCATCCAGACCAGGGTGGTCAGCTCGCGCGGGTCGCTTTGCTTCTTCCACGTCACCCCGCCTCGCGACATGCCCGAGTAGATCTCCTCGTTCCACCAGCGCCCCTGCTTCCCCGCGCTGCGCGACCAGTCGAACCCGAACGCGCGATCCGCGAGCTGGTACGGATCTCTGGAGGTCAGCAGGTTGTTCGAGGGCATGGACATGCCCCAGCTGTCCGCAATGGCCGCGCAACTCTCGTCCCACGGCCGCGGAAACCAAGCGCCGTGGGAGCGGGTTTCGTGGACCGGATCAAGCCGCTTGGTTTCGTCAATCATCCATTGCAGGTGACCGGCCAGGTTCTCGTAGTGGAATCGCCGGTACAGCAGCATCTCCACCACGTTGTCATTTGACCGCGGCGGCTCCACGTCTTCCCAGCGGCGGTAGCGGCGCAACAGGCGCTCGTTCAGCTCATCCAACGTGAAGCGCTCCCGCAGCCAGGCCTCGTACCGCGCCAGCGTGTGCGGGCAGTAGCAGGGATATCCGTCGCTGTCGCGGCAGAATGCCGACGTGAGGTTGATCCCGTCCCAGATCCCCCAGATCAGCAGGCTCGGCCGCTCCCGGTAGCGCGTCACCACATGGCGCAGCAGCGCGCCCGCGTATTCACGCCAGGCCGGGTGGTCGTAGCAGTGCATCTGGGAGCCTTGCGGCGTGGCCGCGCCCGCGGTCGGCGATACCCGTTCCCCGCGGTAGGTGACCACCCGCATGTCGGGATGTTCGCGTGTCAGCCACTCGGGGCAGGCGCCGTGCGTAGCCAGAATGATGTCGAGCCAAATCTGGAGATCGTGTTCGGCCGCCAAATCGAACAGCCGGTCAATGTCCTCCAGCTCATACTGGCCCGGTCGTGGCTCCATGTGGTTCCAATAGGTGAAGCTGCGGACGATGCGGAAGCCCGCGGCGTTCAAACGCGCGAAGTCGTCGTCCCAGAGATCGAGCTTGGGCATCGGGGCGCGGTAGTACCCCACCCCAACCGGAAACGGGACGCCGGGAATGCCGAAGAGCTCCTGGTCAGACATCTGGCTCGGTCCCTTCATCCGCGTGCCGGCCTCTGCTCATGGCCAACGGACTGCCGCCCGCCATTTCTCTCCGATCCAACATGACAAGCCGAATAATGTTTCCTCGCGCCGCTCAAGCCTCTGAGCAGTGGATGACGGCGACTTCCCACTGGTCGATCTCGAGCTGGAACGCGTTGTCCTCCAATGCAAGATCGGCCTGCGCCAGGAGATCGCGCGCCATGGTCGTCCGCCAGCGCGGTCGCAGATTCACCTGCGCCGCGGCCCGCTTCAGATTGAACACGAACACCAGCCATCCCCCCTGCTGCGAACGCCGCACCACCGGCACCACTCGGTCGCCTTCCAGCGCCACCGGCGCTTCGATGCCGGCCTCGCCCACCGCCCCTAGCACCACATCCCGCTGGCCCACATCACCGAAGCCCGCCGACAGGGTCAGCCCATACCACGTGAACCGCCCGTCCGCGGTCTGCACCGCGACGGTACCCCCATCCAGGGAAGCAATGGCGCGCGTCTCCCCCCGCGGCTCCAGCACGGCATAGCCGCAGGGGCTCGTGATCGCGTGCCGGCCGTGGGGCGTCTGCACCACGTTGTCTCCCTGCTCGATGTCGTATTCAGTCACTGCCGAAAAGTCCGCCACCCGCACCCCCAGCCGCTCGGCAAAGCCCTCTGGCGGACCGTAGCTGGACTGCCCGTCGCCCGTGTAGAGGCCAAAGCTGCCCTCCGCCACTAGCCGCGTCTCCGGGCACTGCTCTAGGGTGCGCTCGATCCGCTCCCGCACGCCGTCGGTCATCAGCGTCACGTTGGGCAGGAACAGCAACCGGTAGCCCGTCCAATCCATGCTCGGGGTCACCACGTCAGCCGGCACGCCGTGCGCCCACAGCGTGCGGTACACGCCCCGCAGGTCGGCCAGGAAGCGGTCGTCCTCGTCGTTGTAGCCGAACAGCTCCTGCGATTCGGGGTGATAGACGATCCCCACCGCGGCGCGCGGACACTCCAACGGCAGGTGCTCGCGCAGGCCGTCGATCTGCCGGATGGCCCTTGTCGCAGCCGCAAATCGCGGCGTGGGCTCCCCGTCCAACGCCACCAGGTTGTAGCCCGGCGATTCGAAGCTGAGGTACTCCGGCCGGTACTGCCAGAACATGGCCCCCGAAGCACCGTGCGCCAAGGTCATCCAGAGCAGCATAGTCAGCTCGCGCGGGTCCGATTGCTTCTTCCACGCCACCCCGCCACGTGACATGCCGGCGTAGATCTCCTCGTTCCACCAGCGCCCGTCCTTCCCCGCGCTGCGCGACCAATCGAACCCGAACGCTCGCCCCGAAACCTGGTTCGGGTCTCTGGAGGTCAGCAGGTTGTTCGAGGGCATGGACATGCCCCAACTGTCGGCGATGGCCGCGCAGTCCTCGTCCAAGGGGCGAGGGGACCAAGCGCCGTGGGAGCGGGTCTCATGGTCGGGATCGATCTGCTTCGTCTCGTCGACCATCCATTGCAGGTGGCCGGCCAGGTTTTCGTAGTGGAAGCGCCGGTACAGCAGCATCTCCACCACGTTCCCATTCGACCGCGGCGGCTCCACGTCCTCCCAGCGGCGGTAGCGGCGCAGCAGGCGCTCGTTGAGCTCGTCCAGCGTGAAGCGCTCGCGCAGCCAGGCCTCGTACCGCGCCAGGGTGTGCCGGCAGTAGCAGGGATAGCCGCGTGCCGACGCTAGGCCGACACCGTCCCAAAGGCCCCATATCAGCAAGCTGGGCCGCTCCCGGTAACGCGTCACCACGTGGCGAAGCAGCGCGCCCCCGTAGTCGCGCCAGGCCGGGTGGTCGTAGCAGTGAATCTGCGAGCCCTGCGGCGTGGCCGCGCCGGCAGTCGGCGCTACCGGTTCCCCGCTGTTGGTGACGATCCGCATGTCGGGATGCTCGCGGGTCAGCCACTCGGGGCAGGCCCCGTGCGTAGCCAACGTGATGTCGAGCCAGACCTTGAGTTCGTGCTTCGCCGCCAGATCGAACAGCCGGTCAAAGTCCTCCAGCTCATACTGGCCCGGTCGCGGCTCCATGTGGTTCCAGTAGGAGAAGCTGCGGACAATGCGGAAACCCGCCGCGCGCAATCGCGCGAAGTCCTCGTCCCAGACGTCAAGCTTGGGGATCGGCGCGCGGTAGTACTCCACCCCAACCGGAAACGGATCTCCTGGAATGCCAAAGCGGTGGGCTGCAGTCATCTCGACAAGCTCCGTTCCCGCGCGTGAGTCGGCCCCATGGTATCCGCCGTGAGCCTGGCAAGATCGCCCATGCTAGATTGCGGCCGTCTCGCGCTCGTGGTGCCGACCGCGAGCCCCCGGCGCCCCCGTATGGCAGATCGCCGTTCGTCGCAACGTATTCCCCCAACCACGGTGCGGCGCCTTTCGGCCTACTACCGCGCGCTCGGCGCGCTCGTGGAGCAGGGCGTGCCGCACGTCTCGTCCAAGGCGCTCAGCGATCTCGCCGGGTCCACGGCGCCGCAAGTGCGCCGCGACCTGGCCTATTTCGGGTCGTTCGGTACACGGGGCGTGGGCTACTCCGTGAACGCTCTGCGGAGCCAACTCGCTCGAATCCTTGGAATCGATCGTTCGTGGCCGCTGGGACTGATAGGGGTGGGCAATCTGGGCCAGGCGTTGCTGGCCTACCGTGGCTTTCGCGGACCCGAGTACACCATCGCCGCCGCATTCGACGCCGACCCGGCCAAGATCGGCGCGGTGGTCGAGGGCGTCCAAGTGGTGGACGTGTCCAGCTTCGCGAGCGAGGCGCGACGGCTCGGCCTGGCGATCGCCCTGGTCGCAGTGCCTGCGGAGGCCGCGCAGGCCGTGGTCGATCAAGTCGTGGCCGCCGACGTTCACGCCATTCTCAACTTCGCACCGGCGCAGTTGCGCGTCCCCTCAGGTGTACGCCTCTCGAACGTGGACCTGTCCATGGAAGTGGAGTCGCTCACCCATGCGCTTAGCAACGGACGGCATGGCGCGGGCGGGGCGTGATGCGTATCATGAGCGCGGCTTGTGAAGTCCATCACTAACTGTCAACCGACGAGGGGTAGCAGCGCGTCCTAATGCCGTCTTGGATCGCCGTTGTCATTCTCATCGCGCTCGCGCTTCTCTTCACCATCGGCAGCTTCGTCGGGACGATGGCCCTCAAGCCGCGCCGCAAGGACCCGGTGAAGGGCGAAGCCTACGAGTCCGGCATGCCCCCCATCGGCGACACGCGCGGCCGCCATAACGTCCGCTTTTACATCGTGGCCATGCTGTTCCTGATATTCGACGTCGAGCTGGCGTTCCTCTATCCGTGGGTCGTGCTCTACAGCAATCTCGACGAACAGCTCTTCTTGTTCATTGAAGCGCTGGTGTTCATCGGCATCCTCGGCGTCGGCTACGTCTACGCGTGGCGCAAGGGCGCCCTGGACTGGAAGAACTAGCCTGTGATCAGCACGGCGCCGACACCCACGATTGAGGCGGCTGGCATCGTGAGCCGCGTGCGCGAGCTTGCCGGCGACGCATTTGAAGGCGGTCGCGTCGTACGGGGCGATCCCGTCGTCGAGATTTCATCGGATGCCGTGAATCTGCTGGCTGAGGCGC
Organism: Chloroflexota bacterium; assembly: GCA_026708035.1. Lineage (NCBI taxonomy): Bacteria > Bacillati > Chloroflexota > Chloroflexota bacterium. Next base: position 13,792 of record JAPOVQ010000029.1, read on the forward strand.
TTCGTGATGACAGCGAGTTGCGCTTCGAGCAGCTCATCGACGTGACGGCGGTGCACTGGCCCGCGGACGCCGGGCGCGAGTTTGAGCTGATCTACCAATATCGTTCGCTCAGCAACAACCTGTTTCTTCGGGTGAAGACGCGCGTAGGCGACGGCGGCTCCGTCGCGACACTGGCCCACACCTACCAATCCGGGCGCTGGCTGGAGCGCGAGGTGCACGATCTGTTCGGCGTGGGCTTCGAGGGCCATCCGGACCTGCGCCGCGTGCTGCTGCCCGAGGGCTACGAGGGCCACCCGCTGCGCAAGGACTACCCGGTCGAAGGCCCAACCTTCCCCGAGGACGCCCACCGCAACGATCTGTTCGGACATCTTGACCCGGATGACTTCTGGGACGAGCCGGAGGCCGGAGCGTCGGGCTCATGAGCGTCGAAACCGGCACCGCCAGCATGTTCGGCGACATCGAACAGGTCAGCGAAAACCAGATGGTGCTCAACATGGGGCCGCAGCATCCCAGCACGCACGGCGTGATGCGGTTGCTAATCGAGGTCGATGGCGAAACGGTCACCAAGTGCACCCCCGACGTGGGCTACCTGCACCGCGGCGTGGAGAAGCTCATCGAGACCCACGACTACCGCGGCGGCATCACGCTCACCGACCGCATGGACTACACCGCCGGCCCGTCGAACAATATGGGCTACCTCATGGCCATCGAGAAGCTGATGGGCATGGAGGACGAGATTCCGCTGCGGGCCAAGCTGATTCGCACGGCGGTGGCCGAGCTTTCCCGCCTGGCGTCCCACCACATCTGGATCGGCACGCACGCGCTGGACATCGGCGCCATGTCGGCCTTCCTGTGGTCCCTGCGCGAGCGCGAAAAGATCCTCTATCTCTTCGAGCAGGCCTGCGGCGCGCGCCTCACCACGTCATTCATGCGCGTGGGTGGCACCGGTCCGCATGACGTCCCCGAAAGTTGGGTGGAGAACGTCGACGCGTTTCTCGACAGCTACACGCTCGACGAGCTCAACGCTCTCTTGACCGGCAACGAGATTTTCCAGAGCCGCACCCGCGGCGTGGGCGTCATTCCGGCCGAACAGGCGCTGAGCTACGGGCTCACCGGCCCTGCCCTGCGGGGATCGGGCGTCGACTGGGACCTGCGCAAGGCGCGGCCCTACGCCGCCTACGACATGATCGACTTTGAGATCCCGGTGTTCCCGGAGGGCGATGTCTACGCGCGCTACCTGGTGCGGCTCAACGAGATGTACCAGGCGGCGCGGATCGTCCGGCAGTGCATGGAGCATCTCCGCGACCTGCCGCCGGACGCCCCGTCCAACGCGGACCGTCCCGACCTGGTGCCGCCGGACGTGGGGCGGGTGCCCTTTGACATGGAAGCCATGATCAATCACTTCAAATTGGTGATGCACGGTGTCGAGCCGCCGGTCGGCGAAGCCTACTTCGGAATCGAGGGGCCGAAAGGCGAACTGGGCTACTACTTCGTGAGCGACGGGAGCGGCATGCCCTATCGCTGTCACGTGCGCTCGCCGTCGTTCGTCAATCTCGGCGTCATGGAGGATGCGGCGGTCGGCGGACTGATCGCCGACACAGTGGCGCTGATCGGCAGCATCGACATCGTGCTGGGTGAGGTGGACCGGTGAGCAACGAACTCATCAGCCTGACGGTCGACGGCGTCGAAGTGGAGGTGCCCGCGGGCTCCACGGTGCTGCAAGCCTGCGAGTCCATCGGCGTCGAAATCCCGACGCTATGCACCGACCCGCGCCTCGACCCCTATGGCGCTTGTCGGATGTGCGTGGTGGAAATCCAGCCCGGGCCGCCGCGGCCCATGGCCTCCTGCACCATGCAGGCCGCGCCCGGCATGAACGTGGTCACGGACAGCAAGTCGATTAAGGAAATCCGCAAGCACGTCATCGAGTTGCAGCTGCAGCACCACCCGCTGGACTGCCCCTACTGCGACCAGGCCGGCACGTGCGAGCTGCAGGACGAGACTTTCGCCCAGGAAATCCACCAAAGCCCCTACGAGACGGTGCCCAAGGCCCATCCGGAGGAAATCCTCAACGAGGTGATCCTCATCAACCACAACCGCTGCATCCTCTGCGGTCGCTGCGTGCGGATCTGCGACGAGCAGATCGGCGTCTACGCCCTCGACTTCGTCCATCGGGCGATCGGCACGTTCATCGCGCCGGCCCAGCACAAGGAGATGGACTGCGAGCGCTGCGGCATGTGCATCGAAACGTGCCCGGTGGGCGCGCTGCTCAGCCGCCCGTTCAAGCACGCGGCACGGAGCTGGCAGACCGACAAGACCGCGTCGACTTGCCCGCACTGCTCGGTGGGATGCTCGCTGCTCGTGGAGTCGCGTCACGGCGACGTCGTGCGCACGCGAACCAACGGCCTGGAGGAGCCGGCAAACGGCATCCTCTGCGCTAAGGGATTCTTCGGCCACTCTTTCGTCAACAGCGGCGACCGGCTGACGCAGCCGCTGATCCGCCGCGACGGTCGCCTGGAGCCGGCGACCTGGCGCGAAGCCATCTCCCACGTCAGCGGCGCGCTCCGCGGCGTGATCGACCGAAACGGCGGCAGCGCGGTTGGCGCGGTCGGCTCGCCGAACTGCACCAATGAAGACAACTACGCCCTGCAGCGATTCACGCGTCAGGTCGTCGGCAGCAACAACGTCTACAGCCAGTCCGGCGGATTCCACGAGACGTTCCACGCGCTCACGTCGGTGCTGGGCGGCCAGGCCCTGCTGCGATCGCAGAGTGAGTTGCTGGAGTCGGACGTGATCCTGGTCATCGGCGCCGACATCGGGCAGACGCACAACGTCGTCGGCGCGCACATCAAGCGCGCCGCGCGACGGAACGGGCGCAAACTGCTGGTGGCCACGCGGCTGGCCAGCACGCTGGATCGATACGCGGCGGCCTCCGTGCGCGTGCGACCCGGCAGCGAGGCCGCATTGCTGGCCGCGCTGGCGGGACGTGACGACCTGCCCGAGTCCGTGACCGGCGCTTCCGACGAATCGTTGCAGGCTATGCGAGGTGCACTCGCGGCTGCCGGCTCAATTGCCGTCGTGTGGGACACCGGAGTTTGGACGCTGGGCCGAGTCGAGCAGTTGGCCCAAGCGGCGGCTGGACTCGCTCAGGCGTATGCGGACGTCCGCCTGTTTCCGCTGGCGGAACGGGCCAACACGGTGGGCACGCTGCTCAACGGCATGGCGCCCGACATGCTGCCGGGTCTGCGGTCAGTCGCGGACGCCGACGCGCGCGCCGAGGTCGAGGATGCGACCGGCGCTCCGACGCCGCAAGATCCGGGGCCATCATTGGCCGCCTTCCTGGCGGGCGCTGCCAAGGCGCTCTACGTGATGGGCGAGGACCTCGTCGGCAGCGCCGGAGATCCCGACGCCATGCGCGAGCAGCTGGAAGGCCTCGATCTTCTGGTCGTCCAGGACATCTTCATGAGCCCAACGGCCGAGGTGGCCGACGTGGTGCTTCCGGGGGCCTCGTTCGCGGAGAAGGGCGGACACTTCACCAACTTCGAGGGTCGGCGCGGCGCTCTCGCTCCGGCCATCATCCCCGTCGGCGACTCGCGCCCGGACTGGGAGATCATTGCGAGGCTGGCCGCCGCGCTCGGCAACGACTTTGGTTGGCGATCGCACGAGCCGATCTCCGCGGAGCTCGAGCGCCTGTGGCGCATGCCGGACATCGAGGGCGGCGAGTCGGTCGCCGACCTCAACGGCGCGCTGGCGCAGGCAAACGGAGCGGTCGGCTTCACGCTCGCAACCGAGCAGCACCTCTATACCGCCGGCGTGACCGGTCGGCACGCCCCGAGCCTGTCCCTGATGCTGCCGGATGCCGTCGCGGAGCTAAACCCCTCGGACGCCGAGGACCTCGGATTGGCCGACGGCGACCCGATCAGCGTGGCATCGCACACCGGCGCGCTGAACCTCAAGACCCTGGTGGCGAGCCGCGTGCCGCGCGGCGTCGTCAATCTGCCGGACCGATTCCTGGATGCGCCGCCTCGGCGCCTCGACCCCACGGGCCCGAACGGGATTTCCGTGCAAGTGACGAAGCGCTAGCCGATGGACGGCTGGGAGTGGCTCATCGTCGCCATCAAGTGCGTGGTGATCCTGCTGATCTTCCTCGGCGCACCGCTGATTCTGGTGCTGGTCGAGCGCTGGACGCTGGGCCGGCTGCAGTCGCGCATCGGTCCCAACCGCGTGGGGTGGAGCGGAACGCTGCAAACGGCGGCCGACGGGCTGAAGCTCGGCATCAAGGAAGACCTGATTCCCCGCGGCGCGGACAAGCTCGTCTTCTGGTTCGGGCCGGTGTTCCTGGTCGTGCCGGCGCTGGCCGCGTGGGCCATCGTGCCCGTTGGGCCCGAAGTCAGCCTCGGACGAGACATTGGTCTGTGGGCCGTCGACCTGAACGTGGGCATCCTGTTTTTCCTCGCCATGGGCTCGCTGGGGGTCTACGGCGTGGTCATGTCGGGATGGTCGTCCAACAGCAAATACGCCCACTTCGGCGCCCTGCGCGCCAGCGCCCAGGTCATCAGCTACGAGCTCATCATGGGGCTGGCGGTGCTGGCCGTGATCCTCTACGCCGGATCGCTCAGCCTCATCGATATCGTCGAGCAGCAGCGTGGACTATGGTTCATCGTCCCGCAGTTCGTGGGGTTTCTGCTCTTCGTGATTTCCGGCGTCGCCGAGACCAATCGCGTGCCGTTCGACCTGCCGGAAGCCGAAAGCGAGATCGTCGCCGGCTTCCACGTGGAGTATTCGGGCATGCGGTTCGCGATGTTCTTCATCGCCGAGTACGCCAACATCATTCTCATCTCGGCAATCATCACCACGCTCTATCTCGGCGGCTGGCTGGGATGGACCATTCCGGGAATGGACGGCCTGACCGGCATCGTCTGGTTCGCCCTGAAGACCGTCGCGTTCATCGCCATGTTTCTGCTGCTGCGGGCCGCCCTGCCCCGGCTGCGCTACGACCAGCTCATGAGCTTCTGCTGGAAGTTCCTCATGCCCATCGGAATCATCAACGTGCTTCTGGCCGCCGGGCTGCGCATGGCATGGAGTTGAGATTGCAATGCCGCTAGGTTCAGGAATCCTCAAGGGCTTCGCCACCGTGTTCAGGGTGGGCGCACGCAAGCCCGCCACGATCATGTACCCCGAGAACGTGCGCGACATCGCCTATCGCTTCCGGGGCCAGGTGGGCATGCGCCGCGACGAGGTCACGAATGGGCTCACTTGCGTGGGCTGCGGGCTGTGCGAGACGGCATGTCCCAACGACGTGATTCGGGTCGACACGAGCGAGGGGGAAGACGGCACCCGCGTGGTGGACCGCTATCTCTTCGACGTGGGCCGGTGCGTCTTCTGCTACTTCTGCATCGAGGCCTGCCCGGTTGACGCGCTACAGCGGACGCACGACTTCCACCTCGTCACCGAGGATCGCCGCGGTCTCGTCATCGACGGCTTCAAGATGATCGACATCTACGAGCACGACCTCGAAAACCGGTCGCTTGAAGACCAAAACATCGGTCCGGGAACACGTCCCCGGCTGTGGTTCGGCGATGACTGACAACCTCGCCGAAGTCATCGCGTTCTGGTATCTCGCCTTCATGGCCGTCACTGGCGGCGTGGGGGTGCTGGCGCTGCGAAACCCCGTGCACTCCGCCCTGTCGCTGGTCTACGTGATCTTCCACGTGGCCGGGCTGTTCGTGATCCTGGGCGCCGGCTTCCTCGCCGTGGTTCAGATCATCGTTTACGCCGGCGCCATCGTGGTGCTGTTTCTCTTCACGCTGATGATGCTGGACATGCGTGGAATCGCGCACGAGCGATTCGTCCACCGACAGCTGTGGCTGGCCCTGCCGTTGGCCGTGTTGCTGGCGATCGAGGCCGTGTTCGTCGGCGTGGGCACGCCCGAAGTCCGCGAGGCGTTTCTGGGGGCCTTTCCGCCGCAGACGATCTCGGATCTCGGCGGCAGCACCCAGGCCATCGCCGCGGTCCTGTTCAGCGAGTACCTGCTGCCCTTCGAGGTCGCCAGCGTCTTGCTGTTGGTCGCGGCCATCGGCGCGATCATCCTGGCGCGGCGATTCGATCGTGAGCTCGAAGCCATGCCTGAGGCCGCCGAGACCGGCGAATCGGGCGAGGCTGCTTCCTGATGGATCTCAACGCCTACCTGGTCGTCGGCGGCCTGCTCTTCTCGCTCGGGGTGCTGGGCACGCTGCTGCGCCGCAACATCATCGTGATGCTCATCTCGATCGAGCTGATGCTCAACGGCGCCAACCTCACGTTGGCGGCCTTCTCCACCTTCCTCGAGGACATGGCCGGCAACGTGATGGTCATCTTCTCGCTCACCGTCGCGGCCGCCGAAGTCGCCGTCGGTCTGGCGATCCTCGTCGCCCTGAGTCGCGTGTTCCCCGTGGTCAACATCGACCAGTTGGACGATCTGCGCGGATGACCGCGAACCTCGCGTTGCAAGGCGGCGGCCGTGTTTGAGGTCGTCTGGCTGATCCCATTCGCGCCGCTGTTGGGGTTCGTCGTCAACGGCGTGGCGGGGCGGCGCATTCCGCGCGCGACCGGTTGGATTTCCACCGGCGCCATTCTTGGCTCATTTGTGCTCACCGTCGCGCTGTGGATTGGCGGCATCACCGCGGACCAGCCCGGCTGGACGTTCTATCCCTGGGTCGACTCCGGGACGTTCGCCGTCAACATCGGCTTCCTGCTCGACCCGCTGGCGGTCGTCATGCTGCTGGTGGTGACAGGCGTCAGCGCATTGGTGGCGCTTTATTCCGTGGGCTACATGGACCACGACGCGGCGAAGTCTCGCTTCCACACCTGGATCCCGCTGTTCGTGTTCAGCATGGTCATGCTGGTCATGTCGGACAACCTGCTCCAGCTCTTCATCTTCTGGGAAATGGTGGGGCTGTGCTCGTACCTGCTGATCGGCTACTGGCACGACCGGCACAGCGCCAACATCGCCGCCACCAAGGCCTTCCTGGTCAATCGCATCGGCGACTTCGGGTTCATCATCGGCATCGTCCTGGCGTTCTTGCACTTCGACACGCTCCGCTATCGCGAGATCTTCGAGGTCATTGGCGACAAAGACCCGGCCATAACCACGGCCATCGCCTTCCTGCTGTTCATCGGCGCGATGGGCAAGTCCGCGCAGTTCCCGCTCCACGTGTGGTTGCCGGACGCGATGGAAGGCCCCACGCCGGTCAGCGCGCTGATCCACGCCGCCACCATGGTCACGGCGGGGGTCTACATCGTGGCGCGCATGAACCCGATCTATACGGTCGCGCCGGAGGCCCTGATATTCGTCGCCGCTATCGGTACGGTCACGGCCTTCGTCGCCGCGACCATCGCCCTGGTCCAAACCGACATCAAACGCGTATTGGCGTTTTCGACCGTGAGCCAGCTTGGGCTGATGTTCGTGGCCCTGGGGGCCGGTGCGTATTCCATTGCCATCTTCCACCTGGCGACGCACGCGTTCTTCAAGGCGCTGCTGTTCCTTGGGTCCGGCAGCGTCATTCACGCCCTCAATGACGAGCAGGACATGCGCCAGATGGGCGGGTTGTGGCGCAAGATGCCGCTCACCTACGGCACCTTCCTGCTCGGCGGCCTGGCCCTCGCCGCCGTGTTTCCGCTCGCCGGCTTTTGGAGCAAGGACGAGATCCTGGCCAGCGCGTTCCTGAAGGCCACCGCACCCGCGGGCGCGTCACTTGCCGCCGACCACGGCGCGGGCATCTTCTGGCTCTTCTTCATCGTCGGCCTGGTGGTGTCGCTCATGACGGCGTTCTACACGCTGCGCATGATCCTGATGACGTTCCATGGCAAGCCGCGGAACCAGGAGCTGCACGACCACGCCCATGAATCGCCCTGGGTGATGACCCTGCCGCTCGGCATCCTGGCGGTCGGCGCGGTCGTCGCGGGCGCGGTCCTCGGCATTCCGCCCGAGCACGGCTTTCTCCACGAATATCTCTACAAGACTGCCGGCATCATCCACCTCGAGGGCGCCGGCACTCCGCCCACGGTGGCACTCGCCATCATCTCAACGGTGGTGGCCTTGTCCGGCGTGGCAATCGCCTATCTCGCCTACCGACGAAACGTGCCGATCCCAGACGCCGCGCGCCGTCTCGCTCCGGGCGCCGAGAAGCTCTTTCAGCGCAAGTGGTACATGGACCATCTCGGTGACGGCCTGTTGGTGATGCTGACCCGCGCCATCGCCGTGGTGTCATGGGGATTTGACGCGGGCGTGATCGACGGCCTGGTCAATGCGTCAGGCGCCGTCACGCGCCGCCTGAGCGGCGAAATGCAGCGATTGCAGACCGGCCAGGCGCAGAATTACGCCCTGCTCATGGTCGTGGGCATCGTGCTGGTCATCGGCGGGCTGATGATCTTCGGGGGGAACGCGACATGAGCGGCGAAGCCGCGCTCAACCTTCCCTTGCTGTCGCTGCTGCTGTGGCTGCCGCTGCTCATTGGCATTCCGTTGGTGCTGCTCGCGCGCACCCGCGACCTGCAAGCTCTGTCGGCCTTTGGCGCCACCCTGGCTCAGTTGATCCTCGCGATCATCATCGTCATCACCTTCAACACCGAGTTCGATCCCGAGCTGGCGTATCAGCACGGCGAGTTCGCCGAGTGGATTCCGGCGCTCGGCATCAACTACAAGCTGGGGGTCGACGGCATCTCGATCCTGATGGTGCTGCTGACGGGCATCCTCGGGCCGGTGGTCGCGGCCACTTCATGGCTCACCATCAAGACCCGAGCACGCGAGTTCTTCCTGAATCTGCTGCTGCTGCAGACCGGAATGATGGGCGTGTTCGTGACGCTCGATTTCATCCTGTTCTACGTGTTCTGGGAAATGATGCTGATCCCGATGTACCTGATGATCGGCATCTGGGGCGGCGAGCGCCGCATCTACGCGACGATCAAGTTCTTCCTCTACACCTTCGCCGGCAGCGTGCTCATGCTGGTGGCGATTCTGGCGCTGCGTTTCAACACCGGCACCTTTGACATTGAGGCCATCCCGGCGCACATGCAGGACGCCGCGATTGGGCTGCAACGGTGGGTGTTCGTGGCGTTCCTGCTCGCCTTCGCGATCAAGGTCCCGATGTTCCCATTCCACACGTGGCTGCCCGACGCCCACGTGGAGGCCCCGACCGGCGGCAGCGTGCTGCTGGCGGGCGTGCTGCTCAAGATGGGCGGCTACGGTTTCCTGCGCTTCATGCTGCCGATGACGCCCGACGCCGTGGCCGACCTGCGCGGGCTGCTGATCGCGCTGTCGATCGTGGCCATCATTTACGGCGCCCTCGTCGCCATGGTCCAACCCGATCTCAAGAAGCTCATCGCCTACTCGAGCGTGAGCCATATGGGCTTCGTCACCCTTGGCATCTTCAGCGGCTCGCAGACGGGAATCGACGGCGCCATCATCCTGATGATGAGCCATGGGCTGGTCACGGGCGCCCTGTTCCTCGCCGTCGGCGTGGTCTATGACCGCGCCCACACCCGACAGATCGCGGAGATGGGAGGACTGGTAGCGCGGATGCCGGCGTATGCCGTTGCGCTTGGGTTCTTCACGTTGGCTTCGCTGGGGCTGCCGATGCTGAGCAGTTTCGTGGGCGAGTTTCTCGTCCTGGTCGGCGCCTTCGACTACGGCATCGGCGCGGGAGTAACGGCCGCGATCGGCGTGGTGCTCGCGGCGGCCTACATGCTCTGGATGTACCAGCGCGTGGTGCTGGGTCGCATGCGGAACGACGCGCTTAGCTCGATCAGCGACATCAACCGCGTAGAGGGTGCGGCCTTCGCCGCGCTGGCCGTGCTGGTGCTATGGATCGGCATCTATCCCGCAACCTTTGTGGACATGATCACCGGCGCCACGGCCGGGTTGGTGAGCTAGCGCCATGGGCGAAGTCAACGCTGCCGACCTGACCTGGATCCTCCCGGAGATCATCGTGGCGGGCAGCGCGATGTTGCTGCTGCTTTGGACGGCGATCCTGCGCAACGACGACCGCTGGTGGTCGGTAAGCATCGCGCTGGGCGCCAATGCCACCGCGGGCATCGTGATGGCGCTGCGGCAGCCGATCGACGGCGGCGCGCTCGAGATCTTCAGCGGTCAGCTGGTCATCGACGGGTTCTCAACCTTCTTCCGCGCCCTGTTCCTGGTCGTCGGATCACTCGCCGTCCTCACCGTCGCCCAACGCTTCGAGCGCGTGCCGTTCACCGAGACGGCGGCCACGTTGCAGTTCTCGCTCAGCGGCATGCTGCTCATGGCCGGCGCCGTCGATTGGGTGACGGCCTTCATCGCCCTGGAGCTGATGGCGGTGCCGGTGTACGTGCTGACGGCCATGACCCGGTTCCGCCGAGATTCGGTCGAAGCGGCGATGAAATACCTCGTGCTCGGGGCCTTCGCGACCGCGGTTCTCGTATACGGCATCGCCTGGACCTACGGCCTTACTGGCACGACCTACTTTCCGGAGCTTGCCGAGCGCATCATGACCGTCGGCGCCAGCCCGTGGATGCTGTTTGCCATCGGCCTCATCCTCGTCGCCTTCGGATTCAAGGTCGCCGCAGTGCCCTTCCACGCGTGGACGCCGGACGCCTATCAGGGCGCGCCCACGCCCCTGGCCGCATTCATATCCGTGGGCCCAAAGGTCGCCGCCGTGGCGCTGCTGGCGCGCGTCGTCGGGCTCGGGTTCGGATTCCAGGGCGCCGACACGGGCGCCGACCCCGCAGTGGTGCTCAACGTCGCCCTGGCTCTCGCCATCATCGCCAGCGTGACGATGATCGTGGGCAACCTCGTGGCAATCTCGCAGTCCAACATCAAGCGCATGCTCGGGTATTCCAGCATCGCTCACACCGGCTACATGCTGGTCGGCCTCGCGGCGGTCACGCGGGTTGAAACCGACACCGGCTTCGCCTATTTCGACTTCGTGGGACTGCCGTCGGTGCTGTTCTACGGCTTCGTCTACGCCTTCATGAACTTCGGCGCGTTCGCCGTCGCGCACGTCGTCGAGTACCAGACCGGAAGCAACGAGATCTCCGCCTTCCGCGGCCTGATGCAGCGCTCGCCGTTGCCCGCCGCGGCCATGGCGGTCTTCATGCTGGGACTGACGGGCATCCCGCCGCTGACCGGCTTTTTCGGCAAGCTCTACATCCTGCAGGCCGCGGTTGAGTCGGATCTGGGCTGGCTCGCCATCGTTTTGGTCGTGACGTCGGTCGTGTCGGCGTTCTACTACCTGCGCGTCATCGTGCAGATGTTCATGAGCGATCCTGAAGCCGAGGCGGCGCCTGGCGGCGAGGCGTCCGCCGAGGTGGCCGACTTGCACACCGCCGTCATCGCGGCCACCGCGGGCGCGACGTTGGCGCTTGGCATCGTCGGCGGCGGCATCCTGGCGTGGGCCCAGTCGTCCGTCGCGATGGGGCTGTTCTAGAGCGCTACGGCCTCAGTCGGCCATCAGGTCGACACACGCGGCGTCCACCCGGTTCAGCGTGTCGTCGATGACCTCTGGGTCATGGGCGGTCCCGAAGCCGTGGTGGCCAACCACGACCTCGTATACGTGAAAATAGACGCCGCGCGCGTAGCAGGCTCGCGCGAATCGCTTCAGGGTGTCGGAGTCGTGTCCGGCAATGTCTTGATAGGCCCGTGGCTCCACGTCCGGGTCGAGACCGAAGTACAGCGCAAATCGCGGCCCCACGCCCTGCACGCGGCAGCGAATGTCCCGGTGCTCGAAGATGTCCCGCAAACCGTTGTACAGCCGCTCGGACATCGCCAGCAGGCCCGTTTCGCCGTCGAAGACACCGGGGGCTTCCAGCGCATCGAGCGTGGCCAACGCCGCCTTGACGCCGAAGATGTGGCCGGAGTAGGTCCCGCTGTGCGCCGACTGGCCCAGCGGCGCGAGCTCCGACATCACCTCACGCCGACCCGCGATGACCGCCAGCGGCACGCCGTTCGCCACCGCCTTGCCCAGCAGCGTCACGTCGGGCGTAACGCCGTAGAAGCCCTGCGCGCAGTCGGTTCCGGTGCGGAATCCCGACAGGACCTCGTCGAAGATCAGCACGCTGCCGTGATCGCGCGTGATCTCGCGCACGGCCCGCAGATACCCGATGTCCGCCAGCAGGGCGCCGGCGTTGTAGTTGATCGGCTCCATGATGACGGCGGCGATGTCGGACCCATGACGCGCGAAGGCATGGGTCACGGCGGATAGGTCGTTCCACGGCGCCACGATCACGGCATCGGCGAACGCCGAAGGGATGCCCGCTGAATCCGCGGAGGTCTCCACGATCTCACCGGGCGTCACGGTGCGAGGCTCCGGATGCGTGTTGTAGAGCACGTGCTCGTGGATGCCGTGGAAGTGGCCTTCGAACTTGAGAATCTTTGCCCGTTGGGTGTGCGCTCGCGCGAGGCGGATCGCCGCCATCGTGGCTTCCGAGCCCGAATTGGCAAATCGCACCATCTCGGCCGAGGGCACCAGGTTCACGATGCGTCGCGCGAGCTGCTCCTGATAGACCGTCTCGGGCCCGTGGATGATGCCCATGTCGAGCGCCTGCTCGATCGCCCCGCGCACGCCGGCGTGGTCATATCCGAGGATGACGGAGCCGAAGCCGGAGAAATAGTCCAGAAACCGGCGCCCATCCGGCGCAATGATGTAAGGGCCTTCCCCGCTGGCCGCGAGCATGGCCTGCCCCAGCGCCGCGTTCTCGCGCGCCGTCCCCGAGATGCCGGCAACCAGGACCTCGCGCGCCGCTTCGAAGTGGGCGTTTGCTGAATCGGCCCGAGTGGGCTGCCCCACGGTCATCGGCTCGGCATCAGTGCTAGTCCGCATCGTCGGCGCTGCCGATAGTACCCGCGTGCAACAGGCTAAGCCGCGACCAAGCCGTCACGCGACGGCGCCGGTCGCGAACGGCGGACCGAAGGCCTGCAGCTACGGCCGATCCGCGATCGTCCTAGCCGGACTCGACGTTCGTATCGATGTAGTCCAGCGCGTCCTTGACGGAGACGATCTTCTGGGCGTCCTCGTCGGGAATCGTGATGTCGTATTCGTCCTCGAGCGCCATGATCAACTCAACCTGGTCCAGCGAGTCGGCGTTGAGGTCCTCGACAAACTTCGACTCCTCCCCGATGTCCTCGGCGGGAATATCAAGCTTGTCGGCAATTACGGCCACTACCCGTTCAAACGTTGCCACGCCTTACCTCTCTCTGTGTAGCCCGGCACTGCTCGCAATAGTCGCCGCGATGGCGGCCTTGATGGCGTCGTACCAGATGAATATCCCGGCGCCATTGAGCCAGGCCAGCCCCCACGGATTGGACTTGTCAGTGGCGAGCAGATAGTACAGGGCAAGGTGGTTGACGCCAAAGATGTAGATGATCGGAATGCCCGCCAGCGCGGCCGGCAACTCGACTTTGGCAAATCGCTCGATCACCCCCTGGCTGCCGTCCGATCGGGCTTCGAAGCGCCGGCGCAGGAACTGCGCGGTCAGGCCCACCACCACCGCCGCGATGACAAATCCATAGATGTATCCAGCCGTCGGCGAGAAGAAGTAGGCCGGCCCGCCGCCACGAGCGAATATGGGCGCTCCGGCGAATCCGATGATGGCGTAGAGGCCCATGGAGGCGCCGGCCCGCCAGGGGCCGAGCAGCAGGCCGGCCAGCAGCACCATCAACACCTGAAGGGTATAGGGAACGGGCTCCGCCTCGACCTTGGCGTGCGCCGCCGGCCACATCATCACCGTGAACGCGCCAATCAGCAGGGCGTCGGACACCACGATGGAAGGACGGCGACGTACGGCGGTGATCACGGTCGACATGGGCTAAGGATACCCACCCTGGGCTGAGACTTCCGCGTCCACGCGCAGCAGCGGCTGGCCCGCGGCCACGCCGTCGCCGCTGCGCACCAGAACGCGCGCCACGCGGCCGTCGACATCGGACAGCACTTCGTTGAACACCTTCATGGCCTCGACGAGACCGACCAAGTCGCCCTCGCGAATCTGCTGGCCCACTTGCACAAACGCGGGGTCGCCAGGCTTGGGCGTGGCGAAGAATGTGCCGGCCAGCGGCGCCCGCACCAGGTGGCCGGCCGGCTCGGCCGGTGCGGCGACAGCCGGCGCGCCCGCTGTTTCACGTACGGCCGAGAACCCGGCCCGGCGCAAGCTCACTCGCTCCGAGCCGATTCGAATCTCGAGCTCGGCGAGATTCAAGTCGCGCATCGCATCGAGCACGGCGGTCACGCGCTGCCGAACGTTGACGTTCACGCCGCGGCGACCACCCTTAGCCGGCGTCTGACCCGACGATCAGCGCGGCGTTCTGCCCTCCGAAACCGAAGCTGTTCGACATCACCCGGCGGAGCGGCAACTCGCGAGCCTGGTTGGGCACGTAGTCCAAATCGCAGGCCGGGTCCGGCACCTCGTAGTTGATCGTCGGCGGCGCCACGTTATCCCGCAGGGCTTGCAGACACAGAATGAGCTCCACGGAGCCCGCGGCGCCAATGAGGTGGCCCATCATCGACTTCGTGGAGCTGACGGGAACATCCGCCGCCCCGCTGTTGAAGACGCCCTTGAGGGCCTGGGTCTCGGCGGCGTCGCCCTGTTCAGTGGCGGTGCCATGCGCGTTGACGTAGTCGATGTCGGCGCTGTCCAGCCGGGCGTTGCGCAGGGCGTTCTCCATGGCGAGGCGAGCGCCGCGGCCATCGGCCGGGGGCTGGGTCATGTGGAAGGCGTCGGCGGACGCGCCATAGCCCAACAGCTCGCCGCAGATCTCGGCCCCACGCGCCGTCGCATGCGCATAGGACTCGAGAATCACGACTCCGGCGCCCTCGGCGGCGACGAATCCATCGCGATCCCTATCGAACGGACGCGACGCGCGCTCGGGTTCGTCGTTCCGCGTCGACAGCGCCCGTCCGGCGCAGAATCCGGCGAGACCAATGGGAGAGATCGCGCCTTCGGTGCCGCCCGCCAGCATGACGTCCGCCTCACCGCGCCTGATCACCTCGGCCGCCTCGCCGATGGCGTGCGCGCCAGTGGCGCAGGCGGAGACGATGGCGAGATTGGGCCCCTCGATCTCGTACTCCATCGAGACCATCCCGGCGGCCATGTTGCCGATGATGAGCGGAATGAGGAAGGGGCTCACGCGCGACGGGCCGCGTTCGCGCAGCACGTCGGTTTGGTTCTGCAAGAACACCAGGCCGCCGATCCCGGTGCCGATGTAGACGCCGACGCGGTGGCGGTTGGCATCGGTGATATCGAAGCCCGAATGCTCGAGCGCCGCCCGCGACGCTTCCAGCGCAAACTGCGTGAACCGATCGGTGCGGCGCGCGTGCTTGGCGCCGAGCTTCGCCTTGGGGTCCCACGGGATGACCTCGCCCGCGATCTGCGACGTAAAGGCGGAGGTATCGAAGGCCGTAATCCGCCCGATGCCGCTCTGTCCGCTCAGAACGGCCCGCCACGTCTCGTCGGCGTTATCCGCGAGTGGCGTCACCGCCCCATAGCCTGTAACAACGACTCGATCGTCCATGGGTATCCGTGCTGATGCCATGAGGGCTGGCGCAAACATGGGATAGGCGCGCCGCTGCGAGTATATCGCGGGATGGGTCCCCGATCGTCATTTGCCTGCCGTCCCCAGCCGGTCGAACATGATTCGGCTTCGCGCTATTCTGCGACGCGGGCCGCCACGGCGGTCGCTTTTCGTCTACACCGAGAGGTTCCATGTCGGCCACGATCGTCGGATGGGGAATGGCGGTCCCGGAGCAAATCTGGACCAATGCCCATCTCGAATCGATGGTCGACACCACCGACGCCTGGATCGTGTCGCGGACCGGCATCCGGCAGCGGCGAATCGCGGACGACGGAGACACGACCTTCAGCCTGGGACTTGACGCGGCCACGCGGGCGCTGGACCAGGCGGGGCTGACCGCCGCCGACGTCGACATGGTCATCGTCGCCACGCTCACGCCGGAAACGCCCATGCCCGCAACGGCCAACCTGATCCAGGACGCCATTGGGGCCCGCAGTGCCGGCGCGTTCGATCTCAATGCCGCCTGCGCCGGCTTCACCTACGGGCTGGAAATCGGGCGCGCGCTCATCGACGCCGGGTCGGTGCAGACCGTATTGGTGATTGGCTCCGAGACGATGTCACGAGTCGTCGATTGGACCGACCGCTCAACCTGCGTTCTGTTCGGCGACGGCGCGGGCGCCGTCGTCATGCAAGGCAGCGCGACGGGCGGGATCCGCGGGAATTCGCTGGGGTCCGACGGAAGCGGAGCTCCGCTGCTGCACATTCCCGCCGGCGGCAGCAAGCTGCCAGCGAGCATGGAATCAGTTCGTGACCGCCTGCATCTGATTTCGATGAACGGGCGAGCGGTCTACAAGTTCGCCGTCAAGGCCACCGTTCGGGCGGCCGCCGTGGCCATGGCGCGCGCGGGGTGGCAGCCCAGCGACCTCGATCTCTTCATTCCGCATCAAGCCAATCTGCGGATCATCGACGCCGTCGCCAATGAGCTTCGCCTGCCGGACGAGCGGGTCATCGTCAACGCGGACGTGTACGGCAATACGTCGTCGGCGTCGATCCCAATCGCCCTCTGCGAGGCCATCGGCCAGGGGCGCGTGAACCAAGGCGACCGCCTTGTCCTGGTGGGCTTTGGGGCTGGGCTTTCCTGGGCCGCGGTGGCTGTGGAGTGGACGGCCCCGGTCACGCCGAGCGATGGCCCCGCGTCGGGCGTGGAAGCCACCGTGCCGCAGCGGTCCGCATCGGCGGCGAGGCGCCTCCCCTAGTTCGCCAGGACCGCCTCTAGCCCCCGCACCAGTCGCCGCACGCCCTCTCGAATCTGGTCCTCGGGCAGATAGCTATACGCTAGCCGAATGTCGCGGCGCCGCGCGCCGTCCGCGAAGCAGTGGTGGCCGGCCAGATAGGTGACGCCGTGGTCCTCAACCGCGGGGCGAATCGCCTCGCTGTCCGTGCCCTCGGGCAGCGTGAGCCACACGAAGAATCCGCCCACCGGTCGAGTCCAGGTGCAGCCAAGCCGGGCCAACGGCTCCAATTCTTCGAGCATGGCGTCACGCCGAGCTCGATAGAGCGTGCGCAGCGCGGGCACGCGTTCGGCCAACGCGCCGCCAGCCAAGTATTCCGCCGCCGTCCAAGCCGCGAACGGACTGCTCGCACTATCAGCCTTCAAGCTGCACATGGTCGCGACATCGTCCGGATCGGCCAGGGCCCAGCCCAGCCGCATACCGCCGGCCACGAGCTTCGAGAATGTGCCCATTTTGATGACCCGCTCGGGCCCGGCCAGCTCATATAACGCCGTCGGGCGACTGCCGTCGAAGATCAAGTCGCCGTAGGCGTCATCTTCAAGAAGCACTAGGTCGAGGCGCTGCGCAACGTCGGCCAGTTCCTGTCGCCGGATTTCCGACGCGTTGGTGCCGATCGGATTGTGAACCGTTGGCATGGTGTAGACGACGTTGGCCTCGGTGCCGGCGCCGCGTAGGCGCCGCACCGTTCCTTCGAGCGCGTCAGGGTCAATCCCCTGCACATCCGCCGGAACGCCGACGATCTCCAGACCGAGCCCACGTAGAAACCACAGCGCGCCGATGAAGGTGGGCGACTCAACCAGAATGGTCCCGCCGGCCGGCACCAGCAAACGCGCGGTGAGCACAATGGCCTGCGACGCGCCGCTCGTGATGAGCACGTGTTCGGGACCCACCGGCAAGCCCTCGGTTGCCCGAACCCAGTCGGCAACAAAGGCCCGCAACGGCTCGGGACCGGAAACGGGGCCATACTGCAGCGCGTCGGCATTTCGCTGCGCCATGAGATCGCGGCTCACGCGGCCCAGATCGTCATACGGAAAGCTCGCGGCGTCTGGAAACCCGAAGGCCAGGCTCAGCACACCAGGCCGCTGCATCGACCAGTTCGGCCGCAGCGGGTTCTGCTCCATCGCCCGGGCGACCGGACTGTGAAAACGGCTAAGGCTCATCCGCCGATCGTATCAGCGCGAGCGGGCCACGCTCGGTACCATCCGCAGACAGGCCCCCGGGACACCCAGATGGTCTCGCAGCGACTTTGGAGCCCGTGGCGATTGGAGTACGTGGCGGCGGCGACCGACGAGACATCGGATTGCCCGTTTTGCACCGACCGCCAGACCGCGGCCGGCGTTCCCGAGCTGATCGTCAAGGCCGGGCGGCTGACGTACGCCACCCTCAACCTGTTTCCCTACAACAACGGGCACCTCATGGTGCTGCCCTATCGCCACGTGGCGGACATCGTGGACCTTACGCCCGAGGAGGCGGCCGAGCTGATGCACCTCTTGACGCAAGGGCGGATGGCGTTGGGCGACGCGCTGGGACCTGATGCGTTCAATGTCGGGATGAACCTCGGCCGCGCCGCCGGCGCCGGCATCCCCGCCCACCTGCACTTCCACCTCGTGCCTCGCTGGGAGGGCGATACCAGCTTCATGGCCGTGACCGCCGACACCAAGGTGCTCCCGGAATCGTTGGACCAAACGAAGCGCCGCCTGATCGAGGCGTGGCCCTGCGACGACGAAACGCCGCGGGCTACGCCGCCGGGAGCAAGCTGATGCGTTCCGGCGCCGGCTCGAAACCTGGGGGGGCGCCGTGCAGCACGCCAAACCTGCCCACCGGCCAATACACCAGCCAGACCTTGCCGACAATCGCCGCCTCCGGCACGACGCGGAACCACCGCGAATCGATGCTTTGCCCCCGATTGTCGCCGAGCACGAAGTATCCCTGCTCCGGAACGACCAGGCTGCGGTCCTTCCCGGGCGCGGTGACTCCGGCAAAGTACGTGTCTTCATCCAGGCGACGACCGTCCACATAGACGCCGCCGTCGTGGAACTCGATCGTCTCATTCGGCAGCCCGACGATTCGCTTCACCAGGTCCTCCTCGGGGTTGGCTGGAGATCGAAACACGACCACGTCGCCGCGATCGGGCTTCGCGGCGACGTATGCCAGCTTGTTCACCAGGAGAAACTCCCCGTTCTCAAGCACGGGCACCATGCTGCCGCCGTCCACGCGAAAGTTCTGCACCACCATTCGCGTGCCGAAGAAGATCAGCAATGCCAGGAGCACGGTTTCCGTGATCTCGAGCAAGACATTGCTATTGCGCCGCAGCACCGCCGGAGCCATTCCCCATGAGAAGGACGGCCCTAATCGGGCGCGTCCGGCACGAGTATAGGCAGCGGCCACGCGCAGGCGCGGAGGTGACGGCCAGGTCGCGAACGTGAGCACGGACACGCAGAGCCTCGTCGTTTCCGATTCCGCCGCCGGACGCCGGTTGGACCGCTTTGTAGCCGATGCCTCCTCCGCGTTGAGCCGCACGCGCGCGGCCCGGCTGATTCAGGCCGAGCGTGTCCTGGTCAACGACGAGACCCAGGATCCCGACTATCGCGTGTCCGCCGGCGACAACGTCGTGGTTGAAATCGACGAGACCCGCAGCTCCCTGGCGCCCGATTCCAGCCCGATGCCTGTGCTGCTCGAAACGCCCGATCTCGTCGTCGTGGACAAGCGGCCGGGGCTGGTCATGCACCCGGGAGCCGCCGACGAGCCGGCGACGCTTGCCCACCAGCTGCTCGCCCACTATCCAGAGGTGGCCGGAATTGGCCATCCGCGCCGTCCCGGCATCGTGCACCGCCTAGATCGCGACACCTCGGGCGTCGTCCTCATTGCCCGAACGGCAGCGGCCTACCATTCGCTCCAGCAGGCGTTCGAGCGCCGCGAAGTCCGCAAGCGTTACTTGGCCGGGGTGCACGGCCGCCCAACGGTTGCAGCCGCCGAGATCGATGCCCCCATCGGCCGGCACCCGACCCGCCGCACCCACATGGCGGTTACCCGATCGGGCCGCCCGGCCCAGACGGCCTACACGGTGTGCGCGGCAAGCGCGAGCACCGCGCTGCTGGACGTGCGCCCGCGCACGGGTCGGACGCATCAAATCCGCGTGCACCTGGCGTCCATTGGCCACCCGGTGCTGGGCGATCCCCGCTACGGGCCGCAGCCGCCCGCGGCCACACGCCAACTGCTGCATGCCTGGATGCTCGAATTCACCGATCCGGCCGGCGACCGCTGGCGCGTGGCAGCCGCTCCGCCGGCGGACATGCGGCGCGAGCTGCGGGAACTGGAGCTCGACTTGCCGGCCACGCCGCCCACCCGCAAGCTCTGACTGCGGGCTAGGCGACTCCGACTAAGTGCTCACCGCCGGTTCGGCGCCGGCCGGGCCGTCGGCCTCCTCCGGTTCATCCTCGGGCGCCGCCACGCGGGCCAGCACCACGCCAATCTCATAGAGCGCGTAGACCGGCACGGCCACCGACAACTGGGTGAAGGGGTCCGGCGTGGGCGTGATGACGGCAGCCAGGATCACGATCGCGACGATGGCGTAGCGGCGGTACTTACCCAGGGTGCTGGCCTTCACGACGCCGATCTTCGCCAGCGCAAAGATGAAGAACGGCGTTTCGAAGGCGATGCCAACCGCCAGCAGGATTCGTAGGACGAACGTGACCCAGGTCGCGACAGTGAACTCCGTGGCAATGGATCTTGGCGCGAATCCCGCCAGAAACCCAACCGTGAAGCGCAAGACCACGAACCACGCGAACGCCGCCCCGATGAGAAACGCGACCGCGATCGCCGGAATGCTCAAGTACAGCCAGCGCTTTTCGTGCTCATAGAGACCCGGCGCCACGTACGCCAGAACCTGATACAGCACGATGGGACTGGCGATGCCCAACCCGACGATGATTGAAATCATGAAGAACGTGAACAGGGTCTCCGTGGGAGAAATCTGCTGCAAGATGGCGCCGCGCGGCAGCGGATACTGCACGACCTCGAACACGAGATCCTTGAACGGCCACACGATCAGGCTCGCCACGATGACGGCCAGCACGGCAATGGTGAGGCGGGTGCGGAGCTCCTGGAGGTGCTCGCGCAGCGTCATCACGCCGCCGGTTTCTTCGACCTCCGGCTCCTGAGGTGCCTCCGCCGGATCCTCTGGGCGCTCGGCGGGTCGGTCTGCGTCCATAGCCAAGCCTACCGCCTACGACGCCGGCGAGTCCGCCTGTCGCCTCACATGAGTTCCCAGCGCGCCGTTGACGAGACGCCGCCCGCCCTCCGTGCAATATTGCTTCGCAAGCTCCACCGCCTCGTTGATCGCTACCGCCGGCGGCACGCGACCGGAGTCGATCTCGGCGATGCCGATTCGCAGAATCGCCACCTCGAGCTGGGCCATCTGGGCGATAGGCCATGCGGGGGCCAACTCGCTGATGGTCGCGTCGAGGTCACCCAAACGCGCAGCGACTTCTTCTATAAGGGTCGCGGTATAGGCCCGCGCGTCAGCCGCCAGGCCCAGCTCGTGTTGTCGCGACGCGAAGAGGTCCAGCGGATCACCGCCGCGCATCGACGCTTCGAACAGCAGGCGCATGGCGGCTTCGCGGGCGGCGCGTCGGTCGCGGCGCGGGCGTGCAGCCACCGCTAGGCCGTTACGCCGGCCACCCGGTCGTGCAGGGCTTCGACATATCCCACGTCGTAGGTACCTTCGGCGAACTGCGCGTCGTCCAGCACCGCCTGGTGAAAGGCCAGGTTGGTGGCTGGGCCCTCGATCAGTGTTTCGGCCAGGGTGCGACGCGCCCGATCGACGGCCTCCGCGCGTGTCTCGCCCCACACGATGAGCTTTGCCAGCAGCGAATCGTAGAACGGCGGCACCTCATAGCCGGCATACACGTGCGTATCCACGCGCACGCCGTAGCCACCCGGAAGGTGCAGCCGCGCGATCCGCCCGGAATCCGGTCGAAAGTCGCGCGTCGGATCTTCGGCGGTCAATCGAAACTCGATCGCATGGCCATTCCGGCCCACGTCCTCTTGGGATACGCCGAGCGAGTCGCCCCCGGCGATAGCGAGTTGCGCGGCAACCACGTCGAGACCGGTGATCGCTTCGGTGATGGGGTGCTCCACCTGAATGCGGGCGTTGGCCTCCATAAAGAAGAAATCACCGCTCGCGTCGACCAGGAACTCGACGGTGCCCGCGCTGCGGTAGTCGAGCGCCTGCATCAGCCGCACCGCGGCCTGCGTGATGTCGTCGCTCAGACCATGCGGCAGATTGGGCGCCGGGGCCTCCTCGATGAGCTTCTGATAGCGGCGTTGAATCGAGCACTCGCGATGCCACGCGTGCACCACGGTCGTACCGTCACCGATCACCTGCACCTCGACGTGACGGGGCGACTCGATCAGTTTTTCGACGTAAAGGTCGCCGCTGCCGAAGGAGGCGCGCGCTTCGGCCTGGGCCAGCGAGAACAGCCCGGTCAACTCGTCGGGATCGGCAACCGGTCGGATGCCGCGCCCCCCGCCGCCGGCCGCCGCCTTGAGCACGACCGGGAACCCGATATCGCGCGCGATTTGACGCGCATGGGTGGCGTCTCGCACCGGCTCCTCGGACCCGGGAACGACGGGCAGGCCCGCCGCCACAGCCGCCGCACGGGCCTGAACCTTGTCGCCCAACGATCGAATCGTGTCGGGGGCCGGTCCCACGAACATCAGGTTGTAGCGGGCGCACACCTCGGCAAAGTAGGCATTCTCGGCCAGGAAGCCGGCGCCGGGGTGCACCGCGTCCGCACCGGTGTTGAGCGCGGCGCCGATGATATTGGGGACATTCAAGTAGCTCGCGCTCGAGGCCGCGGGACCGATGCACACCGACTCATCGGCAATCCGCACCGGCAAACTATCCGCATCGGCCTCTGAGTAAATGGCCACCGTCTCGATCCCGAGATCGTGACACGCCCGAATAACTCGAACCGCCATTTCACCGCGGTTGGCCACCAGCACTTTTTCAAGCACTCGGCGTCATCCCATGTGGAGGCCGCCGTCGATCGTCATGACCTGCCCGGTGATATAGGAAGCGTCGCTGGATGCCAGAAACGCCACCGCGCCCGCAACATCGTCAGGCGTGGCGAAGCGCCCCAGCGGAATTCGGTCGATGATCCACTCGCGAAGCTCCCCCTCGAGGTCATCGGTCAGCGGGGAAATGACGAATCCCGGCGCGACGGCGTTCACCGTGATCCCGCGAGCGGCCACCTCGCGTGCCAGCGCAAGGGTGAATCCGACCAACCCGGCTTTGGCGGCCGCGTAGTTCGTTTGACCGGCGTTGCCCCCGGTGCCGGCCACCGAGGAGATGTTGATGATCCGCCCGTCGCGCTGCCGCAGCATGCCCCGCACCGCCCGTCGGGAGCAGGCGAAGGCCGAGCGGAGATTCGTGCGAATCACGTCGTCCCAGTCCTCGTCCCGCATCCGCATCAGCAGCGAGTCTCGGATGATGCCGGCGTTGTTGATCAACACGTCCAGGCCACCGAGGACTCGGATCGCCTCATCCACGACGTGGTTGGCGCCTTCGGTGGTCGATAGCTCGCCTCCTACGACCACGGCCGAGCCGCCCGCGTCCTGGATGGCGGCGGCGAGCTCTCGCGCCTTGGTCTCGTTGCGGTTGTAGTGCAACACCAGACGCGCACCCTCGGCCCCCAAGCGACGCGCGTACGCCTCGCCCAACGCGCCCGACGCCCCCGTGATCAACGTCCGCCGATCGGTCAGGCGGCCAGCTATGGGGTCAGACATTGCGCAGTTCCTTCGCCGCGGCGTCGGCCGAATCAGCATCGTAGACGTTGAGCAGGGAAACGTCTTGCCTTGCGCGGCGCAGCATGCTCGTCAGCAGGCCCTTGTGCCCGAATTCCACGATGTGGGTCACACCCAACGCACCGAGTGTGCCCACACCGCGCCACCACTGCAACGGGGCCGCCACGTGCTCGGCAAGCTCCACGCGCAACTCGGCGGCCGTGTGCAGCGGCTGGCCGTCCATGTTGGCGATGACCGGAATCTGGGGATCCGCGAGCGGCGCGGCCAGCAGGCGCTCGCGCATCACGTCGCGCGCCGGCAGCATGGCCGCCGTGTGAAACGCCCCCGAAACGTCCAGCGGCACCACCCGCCGCGCTCCGGCTGCCTTGGCCGCCGCGGGAAGCTCGTTCAGCGACTCCAGGTCTCCGCCAACCACCACCTGGCCGGGCGTGTTGACATTGGCGACGGAGAGATAGCTCCCCGGCACACGCGCGCGAATCTCGGCGACGACGGTTTCAGTCTGATCCGGATCCAGGCCCAGCACGGCGCTCATGCGCCCCGGCCGGCGCGCCGCGGCCTGCTGCATCGCCGCTCCGCGCGTAGCGACCATGGCCATCACGGTGCGAATGTCAAGCGACCGGGCGACGGCAACGGCGGCCCACAAGCCCACGCTGTGCCCTGCCAAGGCGCGCACCGGAAGGGAATGGCCGTCGCTGCGCGCGGCGTGGCCCAGGGCCTCGGTGAACGCGGCAAACGCCGCCAGGGCCACGGCCACGACGGCCGGCTGCTGCACCCGGGTTGGGTGCAGCGCCTCCGACGGTCCGTGGAAGCAAAGCGCGGCCAGATCGTCGCCAAAGGCCGAGTCCGCGGCGGCAAACACCGCGCGCGCGGCGCCGGATCGGGCATAGAGATCCGCGCCCATCCCGGCCGCTTGGGCGCCCTGTCCCGGAAAGACGTAGGCAATCCCTGGCCTGCCGGCGGTGGTCACCGCCGCCCGCACCTGCTACCGATACTTGGCAGCCTGCTCGCTCGGCTCAACGACCACCGTGCCACGCAGATTGCCGCAAACTGCGCAGACGTGATGGCTTCGCATCAGCGCGTGACAGGTTGGACAACGCACCAGGGTCGGGCTGGCAACGCGGATTTGATTTCGGCGGCGGCGGCGGCGCGAGCGCGTCAGCCGACGTTTAGGTTGAGCTCCCATAGGCTCCCATTATCCCTTAGTTCCCGGCATTTCAGGAAACATTGTGGCCCGAAGCTCGGCCAGCCGGCTCCAGCGCGGATCGATGGCCGCTTCGGCGGGCTCTTCGGAGCTTTCCAATCCGGGACATTCGGGCCGGCACACCGGCATGAGCGGCAGTGCGGCAATCAGTCCCTCGGCCAGGAACGGCGTGAGATCGAGGTTGTGCTGATCGTCGAGCGGCCACACCGCCTCGAGACCCGCTTCCTCGGTCGCAGCCCCGTCCGGGTCGATCAAGAATTCGCCATCGGCCTCGAAGCGCAAGGTCTGGCGGGCGGGCTCCAGGCATCGCGCGCACGGTTGCTCGACGGACGCTTCGAACTCGCCGGATGCGTGGATGGCGCCGCTCAAGCGCACCAGGCGCACGCGGCCAGCCACCGAGGTGGCCAATTCGGCGACGTTGAGCGCCTCGGGCGGCGCAAGGACGTCGTGCCGCCGGCTGGTGCCGGGCGGCTCACGCACGAATGCCGCGACGTTGAAGACGAAGTCGTTCACGATGATCAGAGGGGTGAGCGGCCTAGACGGTCTCTTCGTCGCCGATTTCCGTGATACCGGCAGAATCCTCGTCGAGCGCCGAAATGCCGCGCCGAATGCTCGCCAGGTGAGAAATCAGGCGATGCTCGATATCGCGCAGCATGTTGAGCGCGTAGACGTCCATTTCCTCTCGCGACGCCTCGGTTCGCTCTTCCGCCGCCTCGATGATCTGCTCGGCCCTCGCTTCGGCCTGGCGGACGATCTCCTCGTCGCGCAGCATTTGATCAGCCTGCTCACGCGCCTGCTGGATGATCTGCTCGGCCTCCATTTGCGCCGATTGCGGAATCTGCTCGCGCTCCCGCAGCACCCGCCGCGCCTCCCGGACTTCCTCCGGAATGCGAATGCGCATTTCGTCGACGATCTCCAGCAGGGTGCGCTCGTCCATCACGATGCGACGCATCATCGGCACGCGCTGGGCAGCGGTCACCAAGGCTTCAAGACGTTCGATCAGATTGATGAGATCGATGGCTAGCTACCTCCTCGGCGACGCATCGCCGTACTTCGCGGCCACGGCCGTGGCAACGTTTGCTGGCACAAACGGCGCCACGCTTCGGCCAAGGGCACCGATCTCCCGCACCAACGACGAACTGACGTAGGCATGCTCGGGCGCTGAGAGAAAGAACACCGTATCCAACTCCGGCGCGAGACGGCGATTCATGGCCGACAGCGCAAATTCATACTCAAAGTCAGACACTGCTCGCAGACCGCGCACCAATACGCTCGCTCCAATGTCCCGCGCAAAGTCTACCGTGAGTCCCCGATAGTCGCGCACGGAGACGTTGGGCAAGTGTGCGGTTGCCTCCCGCACCAGCGCGACGCGTTCCTCAGTGGAAAAGAGCGTGCGCGATACCGGCTGTTCGTATACCCCGGCCACGACTTCGGCGTGAAATGCCGCGCTGCGCGCGATCAGGTCCAAGTGCCCGTTAGTCGCCGGGTCGAATGTGGCAGCAAAAAGCGCCCGCATATGGCAAAGCCGCTGGGGATGCGAGCGCGATTATAGCGACGTTCGCTCGTCATCGGACTTCCCGTTCCCCAAGTGGCAGTAGATGGCAAAAGCCCCATCACCATGACGCCGGGTCTTCCACACCTGCCATGTTGGCGGGGAGTCGGGAGCGGCGCGCCGCGCGCTGAATTCAGCAACAATCAAGCCACCGGCGGCAAGGACGCCCGGCCGAGCCAGCCGGTCCATCAGCGACACCCATGGATCATCGGCGTAGGGCGGGTCCGCCAGGACCAACCCGTAGGGCCCCCCTGCCGCCAGATCGGCGCGGAGCACATCGGCGCGCTCAACGCTGCCGGCGTGTTCCAGCCCGAGCCGGCGCAGATTGGCGCGAATCACCCCGCACGCCCGGGCGTCTCGTTCAATGAAGTGCACGCGCTCGGCGCCGCGGCTGAGCGCCTCGATCCCAAACGCGCCGGAGCCCGCGTAGCAATCCAGCACCCGCGCCGGCGGTGGAGCGCCCAAGGAATCGAAGATGGCGGCCCGCAGGCGATCGATCGTCGGTCGCGTGCCCGGCGCGACCTGGATGCCGCGCCCGCGCAGCTCGCCTGCCACAACCCGGAGCCCGCGTCCCCTGGATGCCACTCAGGTTTCGCCGCGGGAGCCGACGGGATGGAAGCCTAGCTCCATTCGCTCTCCTGGAGCATGGACTGAACGGCGGCCGCGAGCCGGGCGTGCTCCGGGCGCTCAAGCTCCGGGTCGGCCTGGATGATGCCTTCGGCGTCTTCACGGGTCCGCCAGATCATCTCCATGTCACTCACGCTCGCAAACTGAAAGCTCGTCAACCCGTGCTGACGCGTGCCCAAGATATCGCCGGGGCCGCGCAGCTCGAGGTCGCGCTCCGCGAGCTCAAAGCCATCGTGAACGTTCTGGAGGATGCGCAGTCGGGCGTTCTCCGTGGCGTCCGTGGTGTCGCTCAGCAGCAGGCAATGGCTCTGCTGTCCGCCGCGCCCGACGCGCCCGCGCAACTGGTGCAGCTGCGACAGTCCAAAGCGCTCGGCGCCCTCGATCATGATCACGGTGGCCTGCGGCACGTCGATGCCGACTTCCACAACCGCCGTGCCGACGAGGATCTTCACTTCGCCGTCCCGAAAGGCTCGCATCACCGCGTCCTTGGCCTTGGCGCTCAGGCGCCCGTGCAAGAGTCCGATGGCGTGCGCCAGATCGGGGTAGACCTGCGTCGTGAGACGCTCGAACTCGTCCTTGGCGGATCGAACCTGGAGCGATTCCGACTCCTGGATCAGCGGACAGATCACGAATGCCTGCCCATCGGCTTCGACCTGCTGACGCAGGAAGGCGTAGGCGTCGGCTCGGCGCGACTTCGGCACCCAGGCCGTACGCACCGGCTTCCGCCCACCGGGCATCTCGCGTATCGACGTGACGTCCAGGTCTCCGTAGAAGGTCAGCGCCAGGGTGCGCGGAATCGGGGTGGCGGTCATCGCCAGCAGATGCGGGTTGTAGCCCTTGGCCCGGATCTCCCCGCGCTGCTGCACGCCAAAGCGATGCTGCTCGTCCACGACGGCGAGGTTCAGGCGAGCGAATCGTGCGCTCTGCTGGATGAGCGCCTGCGTGCCTACGACCACGCCGATTTCGCCCGCAGCGACCTCGCGCCAGAGCCGCCGCTTGGCCGCGGCGGGAATGCCGCCGCTGATGCGCTCAACGCGCACGCCCAGCGGCCCGAGCAGGTCGGCAAGGGTTTGTGCGTGCTGCTCGGCCAGCACCTCGGTTGGCGCCATCATGGCGCCCTGCCAGCCGGCACGGCATACCGCGAACAGCGCGCCGGCGGCCACGGCGGTCTTGCCCGAGCCCACGTCGCCCTGCACGAGCCGACTCATTGGTGTGTCGCGGCGCAGATCATTGAGAACGTCAACCAGCGCCCGGCGCTGATCGTCGGTGAGCGTGAACGGCAGCCTGGCGCCGAAGTCCGCCATCGCGTCGCGGTCGAATTCAATCGGTCGGCCGGGCTGAGAGTCACGCCAGCGCCCACGGTGGGTGAGGATCGCGAGCTGGTAGACCAGCAGCTCGTCAAACGCGAGGCGCGCCATCGCGGATTCGGCGCTGGCCGCCGAGTCCGGGCGGTGCATCATCACCACCGCGTCCGCCACGCCGGGCAACTCGCGGCGCTTTCGCAGCGCGTCCGGCAGCGGGTCATCCAAGAGGTGGGCGTGCGAATCCACGGCCGCGGACACCCACCGCCGCAACTGGCGCTGCGTGACGCCCGCGGTCAAGGGGTAGACCGGGACCAAGCGGCCGGCGTGGAGCCGCTCCGCCGCGTCCAGCTCATACTCCGGACTCGTCAGCTGCAGCCCGTTCCGGCCGTACTCCACGCGCCCCGCAAGCGCCACGTTGGGCCGCCCGGCCAGCGTGTTCGCGAGATACGGTTGGTTGAACCAGACGGCGGTGATCTGGCCGGTGTCGTCGTGCAAGACCGCCTCGGTGATGCTCAGACGACGGGTCCGCGCGCGTCGCGAGGCAACGTCCACGATCGACCCGACCAGCGTCACGTCTTCCCCGGCGTTGACGTCGGAAATGGAAACCATCGCGCTGTGGTCGATGTAGCGATGCGGGGCATGTCGCAGCAAATCGCCGACCGTTGAAATCCCCAGGCTGCGCAGTCGCTTGGCCGCCGTGGCCCCGATGCCCCACAGCTCGGTGATCTGATCGTCCAGGCTGCCCGTTGGTTCGGGTTTGTGATCGGTAGTCAGCAGCGGCAGCACGGTCTCGATCAGATGCTGCCGCGTTGCCGGCTTCAGCGATGAGTACTTGGAGAGGCGTCGCAGCGCGGCGGCGATGTCCGGCGGCAGGTCGCCGAGGTCGCGCTCGAGCCAGCGCGAAAGCCCGTCGCCGACGGCGGAGTCGCGGTATCCGGTGCGCTGCTCCGCGCGCAGGATTTCCGCAATCCGCTCGACCATGGCCTGCGTGGTCGGCGCGCCGGCGCCACTCACGCGCTATTCGACCGAGATGACGTAGTCGTAAAGCTCCTGGCCGCCCGGAATAACTTCGACCTCCAGGTCCGGGAAGCTCGCCTCGAGGTCATTGCTGAGCTGTTCAACGGTTTCCGACGCCACCCGGCTGCCGTAGTAGACGGTGGCAAGTTCGGGCTCGTCGTCGGCCAGCCCCTCGAGCATGCCCTTCACCAGGTCATTGGGGGCCTGGCCGGTCGTGACCAACTCGTCGTCCTGGAGGCCGAGGTAGTCCCCCTCCTTGATGGTCAAGCCGCCGATGGTGGCGTCGCGCACGGCCTGGGTGATTTCCAGCGTGGTGATGTCGCCCGCCGCCGTTTCCATCATGCGTTCGTTCACATCCACCTCGGCCGTGGCGTTGAACGCCACCATCGCGGCCACTCCCTCGGGCACCGTGCGCGTACCCACCACTCGCACGTCCTTGTCGGACTCCTCGGCCGCCTGGCGCGCGGCCATCACGATGTTCTTGTTGTTGGGCAAGACCACCGCCCAGTCGCCGTCGAGGCCATCGACGGCCGCAAGGATGTCGCCCGCGCTCGGATTCATGCTGGCCCCGCCCTCGACGACGGTTGCGCCGAGGCTCTCGAACACTTGCGTCAGGCCTTCGCCGGTAGCCGTCGCCACCACCGGAACGCGCGCGACTGTTGCAGCCGACGCCTCCGTGGCGGCCGTCGCAAAGTTCTCCGCCTGCTGCATATCCATGTTCTCGGCCTTGACGGCGTCCAGCGGGCCATAGGACATCGCCGCGGTCAGCGCCTCGCCCGGCGTCTCGGTATGCATGTGCACGCGGATGAGAGTGGGGTCGCCCACCACGAGCAACGAGCCCCCGTATTCGCCCATCGTTTCGCGAACCACGTCGGGATCCATGTCTTCGCCCAGGATCACGAACTCCGTGCAATAACCGTGCTCGTCGGCGCCATGGGCTACGGCGAACTCCGAAAACACCTCCACGCCGCGATCCTCGGCAACTATTTCCGGCGGCGGGAGACCGCGCAGGTTGCGCAGCAATCCCTCGTAGATCACCAGCAGGCCCTGGCCGCCCGCGTCGACGACGCCGGCTTCCTTGAGCACGGCCAGCTGCTCGGGCGTCCGTCGAACTGAGGTGCGCGCCGCGTCTACGACGGTGGTCCCCAGGTCCTCCAACGTGTCCACGGTGTTCGACACCGCGGCCTTTGCCGCGTCCCGAGCCACGGTGAGGATGGTGCCCTCGACGGGATTCGTCACCGACTCGTCGGCGGCCCGCGACGCGTGCTTGATCCCCTGGGCGAGCTCGGCCGGACCGCACTGCGCGAACTTCGCCAATCCTTCACTCATTCCACGCAGGATTTGCGAGAGGATCACCCCGGAGTTTCCGCGGGCGCCCAGCAGCGCCCCGCGAGCCAGGCCGCGGCCAACCTCGGCGACCGTGGGCGATTCCAACCGAGCGGCCTGTTCCACCGCCGCCCGCATCGTCAGCACCATGTTGGTGCCGGTGTCGCCGTCCGGCACGGGAAAGACGTTGAGCCTGTCAATGCGGGTCGAGTTCGCCTCGAGCCACTCCAGGCTCGCCGCCATGGCCCGCTGAAACGCGGTGCCGGATACGACGTCAGGTGGCGCGGCGTCCGCCCCGTTCTCGTCAAATGGCGCCACTGTTTTGCTCGTTTCCCGTGCTAGCCTGTTGCGGGCGATCTTAGAAACGCCTTGAATTCTCCGTCAACGCAAGGAAATGGTGGGCTCGGTGGCGACTTGTCAGGTCTGCGACACGCGGACGCAGTTTGGCCATCACATTCGTCACAAGGCTTCCGGGCGTTGGGAACGGAAAGCCACCAAGAAGCCGCGCCGCTGGCGCGTCAACGTACAGCGCAAGCGGGTGTTCGTGGACGGGCGCTACCAGCGCATGAGCATCTGCACCGGCTGCATTCGGACGCTCGACAAAGAGGGCTAACCGAGCGCGCCCCTGAGCGCCCGCACCCCGGCGGCCGGACCGTCCGGATGGCCAAACACCGAAGTTCCGGCGACTAGAACATTCCCGCCCGCTCGCACGACGCTCGGAGCGGTCTCGGCGTTGATGCCGCCGTCTACTACGAGGTCAACTTTCGAGGACTGGGATTCGATGCGGTCGGCCAGCGACTCGATACGGTCGAGCATTTCGGGAATGAACGCCTGGCCCCCGGCGCCGGGCTCGACGCTCATCACCAACAGGATGTCGAGGGCGTCCAGATAGGGCCAAACCGATGACTCTGGCGTTCCAGGCCGCAGCGTAAGCCCGGCGCGCAATCCGAGCTCTCGGATTCGACGCAGCGTCGCGGCGGGATTCACCGCGGCTTCGACGTGGATCGAAATGGCGTCGGAGCCCGCGGCGGCGAAGTCCTCGATGTGCGGCTCGACCGGCTCGATCATCAAATGCACGTCCAGCGGCAGCTTCGTGGCAGCGCGCGCGGCGACGACCGCGGGCGTGCCGAACGAGATGCTCGGCACGAACGCGCCGTCCATCACGTCAATGTGAATCCAGTCGGCGCCGCCGGCGGCAACGGCCTCGATTTCTTGACCCAAACGGCCGAAATCCGCCGCCAGAATGGACGGGGCGATGCGCGCCGGCGTCTCAGGAGGCATTGCGCGTTGTGACCGCTGCTTGGGACCGTCGTCGCCAAGATGTGCCGTCGGCCCGAAGCTGCCCGCAGGCCCCGGCGATTTCGCGTCCTCGGGTGCGCCGAATCGTCGCGGCCACGCCGTGGCGCTGCAGCTCGTCGCGGAACCGGCGCGTCGTGCCGGCGGCCGGCGCCTCGTAGACCGCGCCCGGATAGGGGTTGAAGGGAATCAGGTTCACGTGACACGTCTGGCCGTCGACGAGCCGCGCCAGATCGCGCGCCTGGCCGACGTGGTCGTTGACATCCCGGAGCATCGTGTACTCGTACGATACCCGCCGCCGCGTCGTCCGCTGGTAGGCAACGCTCGACGCCATCAACGTCGCCAGGTCCACATGTTTGGCAAGCGGCACGAGGGTGGCGCGGACGTCGTCGCTCGCGGCGTGCAGCGAAATCGCCAGGCCGATCTGCCACGGCCAGCGCGTCAGCTCCGCGATTCCTGCCGGCAGACCGACCGTCGAAACCGTGACGTGGCGCGCCCCCAGCCCGCCGCGCCGGGGATCGACCAGCGCCTCGATCGCGTCGTGCACGTTGGCCGTGTTGGCCAGCGGCTCGCCCATGCCCATGAAGACGATGCGATCCGGCGCCGCGCCCGCCCGGCTCTCGCGCCGCACGTGGAGAAACTGGTCGACGATTTCCGAGGCGCTCAGATTTCGCGTCAGTCCCAGCGTGCCGGTCGCGCAGAAGGTGCACCCCATCGCGCATCCGGCTTGGGAGCTGACGCAAACCGTGGTGGCGGAGCCGCGTTCGGACGGCAGTTGTACGGTTTCGAAGACCGTCCCGTCGGCAGTCCGAAAGAGGAAGGCCCGGGTCCCGTCGGCGGCGACGCGGACGCGATCAGGGCTGATGCTGCTGAAGGCGAGCGTCATGTCGAGGCGTTCGCGGAGGCTTCTCGGCAGCGTCGTGACTTGGTCGAAGCCGTGGGCCGCTCCGTCGTAGATTCCGCGACGGACCTGGTCGCGTCGGTAGCGGGGCTCGTCGGGCAGGAGCCGGGCCAGCTCCGAATCGGAAACGGCGCTTGCCGCAGCCTGAGGCCCTCGCGCGCGCTTCCGGTCGGCCGGATCGTTCGTTGTCACGAGTCTAGGCGTAGCACCGCGTGTCGTTCCGCACCCACGACCGCCCGCGACCCGGACCGTCTAGCGCCGTCCCCCGGTCAGGGCCAGCAAGCGGAGCGCGAAATACAGCACCTGCATGAGCGCGATGAACATGGCCGCCACGTAGGTCAAGGCCGCGGCATCGAGCACTTTCTTGGCGTGCATGCGCTCGGGGCTGCTGACGACGCGCACCGACTCCATGAGCTTGAGCGCCCGGGCGCTGGCATTGAACTCCACCGGCAGCGTGATCAGCGAGAACACGAACGCCGTGCTGAAGAGCAGCAGTCCGATCACGGCAACCGGTATACCGATCTCGCTCTGAAGAAAGCCGGCCATCAAGAAGCCCACGATCAGAAGCACGTAGCCAAACTTCGACCCGAAGGTCGTGACCGGCACCATGGCGCTGCGCATCACCAGCCACGGGTAGCGAGTCTGGTCCTGGACGGCGTGTCCGGCCTCGTGCGCCGCGATGGCGACGGCGGCCAGCGAGTTGCTGTCGTAGACGCCTTCCGATAGCCGCAGCACCTTTTGCCGTGGGTCGTAGTGATCGGTTAGTTCGCCCGGTACGCGTCGGACCTCCACGTTGTAGAGTCCGACCGCGTCCAGGATCCGCCGTGCGGCCATGGCCGCCGGCATGCCGGTTGACGAAACCACCTGCGAGTACTTCTGATAGGTGCCCCGAACGCGCGACTGGGCCCACATCGCCAGGATGAACGCCGGCCCAATGAGCACGATGTACCAAATGTCGAAGAAGGGGAAAAACACCGAAGGCATGCCCCGCGCGAACGGTCGTTCGCAGCCTCACAGCCGGTCGCCCAAGGTTAGCACCGGGGCCGCGAGCGGCCTGTGCCAAATCTCTCCTAACGGGCGGCATTCGCCATCACCGAATCCTCCCGAAACCGCGCAGCCCTCCCACAAGCATGCGCGCGAACGTGCCCACCAGCGACGCGAGATAGGTCAGGGCGGCGGCGTGCAGAAGCTCACGGACCCGCGGGCCCTCGGCAGCAGTGGTGATGCCCGCCGCTTCGAGCGATCGCTGCGCGCGGCGGCTGGCATCGAGCTCAACCGGCAGCGCCACGGCGGCAAGCAGCAATGCCAGCAGCAGTCCCACCACGCCCGATGCCGCGATCGCGAAGGCCGTCGGGTGCCGCGTGGCGATGCCGCCGACGAGCCCGGCCACCATGATCAGGGGCGCAATGGCGGCAAAGGCCGACGCCGCCTTGGCCACGAGCACTCGCAGACGCAGCAACGGATGCCCCAGCGCGTCCTGCATGGCGTGGCCGACTTCGTGCGCGGCGATGGCGACGGCGGCTATTGAGTCATCCTCGTAGACCCCTTCAGAAAGGCGCAGCTCGCGCCGTGAGGGGTCGTAGTGGTCCGTCAGCGTTCCTGGGACCGCGGTCACGCGGACATCGCGCAGCCCGACCGACGCCAGCAAGTAGCGCGCGGCCTGGTGAGCGGGCTGACCGAAATCGGAAACGATGTCCGCATGCCGCGCGAAGATGTTGCGCACACGATATTGCGTCCACATAACCGCCAGCATCGCCACCAGCGGCACGGCTCCGGCCAGAATCACTGCCACTGCGTTCCTCGGCGTCGTGCGGTACCCGCGTCCGAATCTAGCTCGCGGGACGCGTCAGCGGCGGGCGGTGCGCGGGCAGCCGGTCGCCCCACGTTGCCCGCAACAGTGCGCTATAGCCGTTGGCAAAGGCGCGTGCGGACATTGCCTTTCGGCCTTCCGGCTGCAGACCGGTCAGCCGCAGCGCGCCGGAGCCGCAGCCCACGAGGAGTGAATCACCGTCGAGCGACGCGTGGCCGACGGGACGTCCCTCTGCCAAGGGCTGATCCATCGCCGTTATCACCACGCGCTGCCCGTCAACCACCGCGAAGGCTCCGGGCCATGGCTGAAACGCGCGCCACTGGTCGTAAATCTCTTGCGCCGGTCGCCGCAGGTCCAACTCGGCATCGGCTCGCTCCAGCGGTCGGGTAAGGGTCGCGGCCTCCGGGTCCTGCGGCTGCGTCGTCACGCGTCCGGCGACCCACGGGTCAAGCATTTCGTCCAGCAGCTCGGCGCCCGCGTCGGCCAGTCGGTCGTGCAGGGCAGGCGACGTGTCATGCGGGCCGATGGACATCTCGCGCGCGGCGATCACCGGCCCCGTGTCCAGCCCGGCGTCCATGCGCATCAGCGTCACCCCGGTGCGAGTCCGCCCATCGTGGATCGCCGCCTGGATCGGGGATGCGCCGCGATACTCCGGAAGCAACGATGGATGAAGGTTCACCACGCCGGCCGGCGCCAGTTCGAGTAGCGGCCGGCGTAGCAGGCGACCGTAGGCCACGACCACCAGGACATCCGGCTGCGCCGCCCGCATGCGCTCCAGGCTCGGCGCGTCGTTCGGGTTGGCGGGTTGCATGGTCGGAAGACCCAGCTCCCGCGCCAGGGTGATCACGGCGGGCGTGCGATCGACGCCCCGACGGCCGGCCGGTCGGTCAGGCTGTGAAACGACCAGCTGCACGACGCCGCGCGCATGCAACCGGCGCAGCGTCGGGAGCGCGAACTCCGGGGTGCCGAGGAAAACCGCGCGCACGCCGTCAGCCACTTCGTCCCGCGCGCTGCCGCGGCATGTTCAGGACGCCCGCAGGCGCCGCGCCTCGTCGGAGGCAGGATCCACGAAGCGCAGGGCGTCCGGATCCGTCAGCCGGTCGGTGAAGATCACGCCGTCGAGGTGGTCGATCTCGTGCTGGATGGCGCGCGCCAGGAGCCCGGTCGCCTCGCGGCGGAGCGGCCGACCCTGCGCGTCCAGCGCCCGCACCCGAATGCTCACCGCGCGTTCCACCGGTCCGTACCAGTTGGGAAGGCTGAGGCAGCCTTCGTCGGCGACCTGGGAACCACTGGACCAGACGATTTCGGGGTTCACCAGCGCCAGCCGATCGTCGTCGACGCCCACCACGACCAGCCGCCACGGCCGTCCGATCTGGTTGGCCGCCACGCCCACAGCCTGATGGTGGTCCATAGTGGTGAACATGTCGTCGATCATGCGGCGGATGCCGGGGGTCACGCTGCGAATGCGGCTGGACTTGCGGCGCAGCATGGGATGGTCGACCGGGAGCACGGGAAGCGCAGGCATTACTGGTTGTTATGTCAACTCAATGGGGTCGACGTCAATCGTCCAGCCACGGTGCAACTCGGGCAAGACCTTTCGGGCATCCACGCCGAATAGCAAGAGTTGCCATACATATTGCCCTCGCCGCCGGTGCAACGCAGCCGGCGCCGGTCCGAGGATTTCGAGATCCAGCGGCTCGGCGGCGCGGGCAATGGTCTCCAACTCCCGCCGCGCCCGCCGCGCTTCCGTCGCGGCTCGATCGTCGTCGGCATGGGCGAACGTGGCGCGGGCCACCGGGCGAAATGGCGGCAGCCCCTCGGCCTGGCGCTCCTCCAGCTCCGCGCGGAAGAATTGCCGGGTGTCACCGGCTTCCAGCGCCTGGGTGACGTGGTGGCGCGGCATCAGCGTCTGCACCACCATGCGGGCGCCGTCCTCACCGCCCGTGACGAGCCGCCGCAGCCGCATGAGGTTGATGAACACGCGTTCGGGCGCCAGGAAGTCGGGAAACTTGAGCCCCACGTCCGCCTGCACGATGCCCAGCAACGGTGCGCGCAGGGCCTCGCCAAACCCCGCGAGCCGCTGCGTGCCAACGAGCACGTCCACGCCCGCGCCTCGCTCGAACGCGCTCGCCGCCGCCTCGACATCGCGCGCCGAGCGATCGCTATCCACTCGCTCGACGCGGGCTCTCGGAAACAGGTGGCTCACCGCCTCCGCGACGGCCTCGGTGCCGTATCCCCACAGCCGCAAGCGGCGGCCGTGGCACACGGGGCAGTGGCGCGGCGGGGCTTCGCGCCAGTTGCATACGTGGCACTGCAAGCTCGCCGCCTCCCGATGCTGGACCAGACCGGTGCTGCATCGCGGGCAGCCAAATACATGCCCACAGTCGCGGCAGACGGTGAGCGTCGCCGTTCCCCGGCGATTGACGTAGAGCACCGCGCGTCCGTTGTCGTGCAGGACTTGCCGCAGAGCCTCGAACAGGCGGCGTGAGATGACGCCGTGCCTTCCCACTTGAACCGCGCGGCGCATATCGACCACGTCAACGCCGCCGCTTGGCTGCGACGTCGACTCGCCCGACCGCGCGCTGACAAGTCGCGATCGCTCGACTTCGACGTCGTAAGACGACTGCACGCTTGGCGTCTCCGTTCCAAGCACAAGCGGACAGCCGCTCAATTCGGCCAGGCGCCTCGCCACGACGCGCGCGTGGTAGCGCGGCGTGTTGCGGTGCTTGTGGCCCGCGTCCTCCTCGCGATCCACGATCACGATCCCCGGCTTCGACACCGGGGCGTAGACGGCTGCCCGCGTACCGACGAGGACGTCCACCTCTCCATGGCGCACGGCCATCCACAGCGCAATGCGCTCAGCCGGCGTCCGTGCGCGTCCGACCTCCGCGACCTTGGCCGCGACGCGCGGCGCCAACCAGTCGGCCAGTCGGGCCGACGTGCGGACGTCGGGGGCGATCACAAGAGCTTGCCGCCCGGCGTCTACGGCACGCTCGATCAACTGCGCGAAAACTGACCAGCGGTCGGCTTCGTCACCCTGAACGATGCCGGCGCCCGCGTCGCCACCCTCGAGCATGGATTGCAGCTGCCGCCACGCTGCCGCGTCGAACGTCTCGCCGGGCGTCGCACCAGGCCCTGCGCCATCAACGACGTACGGAGTGCTCGCGCGTCGCTCGACGCGGGCGAGCCCGCGCATGACCAGCGCACGCAAGATTGGCTGGCTGACTCCCGCGGCGCGCAGCGCCGCCGGCACGGGTATGGGCTCATCGGCGGCCTCGAGCACCCGCCACAGCTCACGCTGCCTGGGCGCGCGAGCCAGCAGGGCGTCAACGGCGCCAGCGTCATCGACCGCCGCCGCGGACACCATGCGCTCGCCCGCCGGCTGCGGCAGGTGCAGCGAAATGCGCCGGTTGACGAGCCCCATCGCCACGAGCCGGCGAACTCCGGATCGGGCGGCCGTCTTGCCGGCAACGCGCCGGATCTCGGCCTCGGACGCTTCCCCGCGCTGGCGGATCAACTCCAGGGTCCGAGTCTCCGCCGGGGCCAACGCGGCCTGCGGCTGGGCGGCGTCGTCCGCGGGCGCATAGGTTGATCGCAAATGTCCCGCAAGTCCCGGCGGCGCCGCGAGATTGAGCGCGGTCAGGATCGGCGCCGCATAACGACGCGCCGTCCACTCCACGAGCTCACGATGGACGGCGTCCAGGACCTCAGCATCCCAAATGATGTCGAAGATTGGACGAGTCGCCTCGACCGGAGAGGCGTCGCCCACCCGCATCACGACGGCATGCGATTGGCGGGTGCCGAACGGAACCAGCACCAGTTGGCCCGGCCGGACCTGCCCTTCGAGCTTCGCCGGAATCTCGTAGTGAAAAGTCTGCGCGCCGCGCACGTCGCCCGCGGCGACGACCACTTCCGCGAAGCTTCGGGCGGCCGTCACGGCTCGACGGGCGGATCGCTCCAGGGACGCAGCGTCGCGGGGTCCACTCGCCGCGGAGGCTCCCGCAGCCGCTCGGCTTCGACGATGGCCCACACCTGGTCCGCCGCGGCCTCGAGCTCGCCCGTGGCGTTGGGCACCCGATAGTCCGCCCGAGAGGCAAAGTCCATTTCAAAGTCGAGCATGGCCTGGAGGCGTCGTTCGGCCTCGGCCGGCGACTCGGTACCGCGCTCCCGGATGCGTCGTAGCGCCTCCTCAACCGACGGCGGCTCGATGAAGATCACGATTGCCTCCGGCGTCAGGCGCTGCAGCTCGCGCGCGCCCTGAACGTCCAGCCGCAGCACGACGTCCTGGCCGGCTGCCAGCGGTTCCTGGACCTGATGCAGCGGCGTGCCATAGAGCCGCCCGTACACCCGCGCCGACTCCAGGAACCATCCCGAGCGTAGGCGCGACTCGAACTCGGCAGGCTGGAGAAAGAAGTGATCGCGGCCGTCGACCTCGCCCTCCCGCGGCGCGCGCGTGACCGCGGTCGTCACCCACGACAGGTCGACACCGCGACCTCGCAGCGTGCGGAGCACACTGTCCTTGCCCGCCGCGGTGGGCGCCGTCACCAGGAAGAGCAGACCCCGTGGCGGTGGGGCGGCGTCGCGGGTCATCCCGCGCCCACCGGGCGGAGGTCGAGCACTCGCGGATGGCCGGCAAGGTCTCGGTGCACCGCATGACAGGTGAAGCCCGCCGTCGCGGCCAAGGCGGAAACTCGTACGCGCTGGTCATGGGCCACTTCAAGCAGGACAGCAAGCGGCTGGATCCCGGCACATTGACGCATGAGGCTGCGGACGGCGACTAGTCCATCCGGGCCGCCGTCAAGCGCCAGATGCGGCTCCCACCGCGAGACTTCCGGCTCCAGCGTCGGGATCGCGGCAGACGGCACGTAGGGAAGGTTAGCGGCCACCACCGTCTGCCTCGGACACACCGCGCGAAGTCCGTTGGCCCGCAGCAAACGAACTCCCGAGGCCACGCCCCATTCCGCGAGGTTGTCGCGCGCGACGGCGAGCGCGGCCCGTGACACGTCGCTCGCAATCACCGGAATCTCCGACAGCTCCCGGGCCAGCGCCACGGCTACGGCGCCCGACCCCGTACCCACGTCGATCAGGGCGCGCGGCCGCAAGGCGCGAGCGACCGCGAGCGTCGCCTGCACCAGCGTCTCGGACTCCGGGCGCGGCACGAGCACATCCGGCGTCGTGTGAATCGAGCCGTTGGCGAACGGCTTGCGTCCGATGATGTATGCCACCGGTTCGCGCGCCGCGCGCCGCTGAACCATGGCCGCCGCGCGCCGCGATTGGGCCGCCGTCAACTGCCGATCTCCGCAGAACGGAATCCGACCCGGATCGACGCCGAGCACCTCGCCCACGAGGACGTTGGCATCCAGCAGCGGCGTGTCGACTCCCGCCGCGCGCAATTTGGTCACGGCCTGGCGCCGCCACTCATCGACGCTCCGCGGGGTGGTCTCAGAGCACCGCAGCCTGAACTCGCTCCTCGGCCGCGCGCGACTGCAAGGCATCGACCAGTCGATCCAGGTCACCGTCAAGGATTCCGTCCAGATTGCGAAGCGTGAGTCCGATCCGGTGATCCGTCACGCGGTCCTGCGGAAAGTTATAGGTGCGGATTTTCTCGCTGCGGTCACCCGAGCCGATCTGTCCCCGGCGCAACTCACCGCGCTCGGCGGCCTGGCGCTCGCGCTCTGCCTGCAGCAACCGAGCGCGCAGGATGGCCATGGCCTTGGCGCGATTTTGGAGCTGCGATTTCTCGTCCTGCATGCTCACCGCCGTGCCGGTGGGCAGGTGGGTCACGCGCACGGCGGAGTCGGTGGTATTTACGCTCTGCCCGCCGTGGCCGCTGGACCGAAACACGTCCACGCGGATATCCGCGTCGGGAATGTTCAATTCGATGGCGTCGGCCTCCGGCAGCACGGCAACGCTCGCGGCCGACGTGTGGATGCGACCGCTCGCTTCGGTGACGGGGACCCGCTGCACGCGGTGCACGCCGCTTTCGTGGCGAAAGAGGCCATAGGCGCCCTCGCCCAGGATCCGCAGCACGCCCTCCTTGAGACCGCCGATTCCCGTCTCATTCGTTGACATGACCTCGGTGCGCAGGCGGCGTCGCTCGGCGAGGCGCAGGTACATGCGCATCAGCTCCTTGGCGAACAGACCGGCCTCGTCGCCGCCGGTGCCGGCGCGCAGCTCGACGATGGCGTTGCGCTCGTCATCGGGGTCGCGGCCCACAAGCCGCTCGCGCACGTCGTCCTCGATCTCGCTTAGCTCCTCCTCGGCCGCCGAGAGCTCATCCGCGGCCAATTCGGCGAGCTCGGGGTCCGAGGAGTTCACCAGCTCTCGCGCTTCCTCCATGCGGTCCGCTGCGTCCAGCCATCGCTCCCGCAGACGGGCCAGCGGCGTCAAGCGCGAAAGCTCCTTGGAGAGCGTCGCAAGCTGAG
Source organism: Chloroflexota bacterium (assembly GCA_026708035.1). NCBI lineage: Bacteria > Bacillati > Chloroflexota > Chloroflexota bacterium. Next base: position 54,866 of record JAPOVQ010000029.1, read on the forward strand.
CCGGATCGGCTGTCACCGCGGGATCGGCCAGCTTGGCCGTGATCTCCTCGGAGCGCGCGTGCAGAGCGTGCAGCCGGTCAAGCATGCGGCACCACCACCGGCTGAACCTGGGGGCGCAGCGACGTCAGCTGCGCCTCGTCTTCCAGCACGCGATCCATGGCGGCAATCGCCACCTCGACCTGGTCGTCGTCCGGTTCGCGTGTCGTCAAGCGCTGCACCCACATGCCGGGGGCCGAGACGATCCGTGCCAAGAGATTCGATCGGTACCGCGCCGTCAGCATGATCAGCTCGAATCCGACGCCCGCGATCAGCGGCAGCAACGCGATGCGCGAAAGCACCCGCAGCACGAACGGCGGCCGCCCCAGAAACGCAAACACAATGATCGAGACCACCACCAGCATCACCAGGAACGCCGTGCCGCAGCGGGGATGGGCCAAGCTCTGCCGCTGCACGTTGGCGGTCGTGAGGCGCTCGCCGGCCTCCAGGGCGTTGATGGTCTTGTGCTCCGCACCGTGATACATCCAGACGCGCCGAATGTCGGGCATGAGGCCGATGCCGCCGAGATAGGCGATGAACACTGCCAGTCTGACGCCGCCTTCGATGATGTTGCTGACGAGATCCGACTCGACGCTCGCGTCGGCGAACGAGGTGATCACGAGCGGAAGCACGAAGAACAGCCCGACGCCCAGCGCCAGCCCGAAGACCAGGCTGCCGGTGATATAGGTCGAGGACTCAACGTCCTCGGTTTCGGAGCCGTCGTCCTCCGCCATCTGCACGCGCGCCGAGAAGCTGAGCGACCGCATGCCGATGACGAGCATCTCCCACACCGCCACGACGCCGCGCAGGAAATAGGCGCGGCGCAGCCGCTGCGAGAGCCTGTCGGGATCGAGCGTCTCCGCCCGCAGCACGATGTGTCCCGCGGGATGCCGCACGGCGGTTGCGAGCGCCTTGCGGCCGCGCATCATCACGCCTTCGAGCACGGCCTGGCCGCCGTAGTTGATGCGCAACTCGTTGCTCTGCGCGTCAGCCGCCATCAGGTCTGCCGTCGATCATTCCGGGGCGGAAACACGGCGCACACGCCGCGCATCCGCAGCTAAGCCCTGGCGCGCGCTCGCCTGCGACGTCGCTCGAACCGCTCCACCTGGCCGGCGGTGTCGACCAGACGCTGCTGACCCGTGAAGAACGGGTGGCACTCGGCGCACACGTCAACATTGATGGCGGCAACCGTGGCGCGCGTCGTAAAGCTGTTGCCGCAGGCGCACGTGACGGTGCACTCAACGTAGTCAGGGTGAATATCGGGCTTCATGCAGCGTCTCCCGTGGACACCGTCAAACCTATCACAGGGTTAGCGCTCGGCCATGCGCGGCGGCTCGGCGGGGCGGCCGATGAGCCGCCGCCGAGGCAGGCGCGCCAGCACCAGAAGCAGCACCAGCAAGAGCCCCATGAGGCCCAGGAAGGCGTAGACCTTGTTCACGCGCTCCACCAGAAGCGCAATGGTGCCCAAACCCGCCGCCACCACGTAGTAGAACAGCGCGACCACGGGCTGGGCCAGCCCCGCCTCCCACAGCCGATGGTGCAGGTGGCGCGCATCACGGGTGCTCATGCTCCCGCCCGCAGCCAGCCGTCGGACGATGGACCAGGCGACTTCCAGGATCGGCACGCCAAGCACAAGCATGGCCGTCGCGATCTTCGCCGGCCCGAGAATCGCGATTACGGCCAGGCTGAAGCCGAGAAAGTGCGAGCCGCTGTCCCCCATGATGATGCTCGCGCGGTAGAAGTTGAGCGGCAGGAACCCCAGCGACACGGCCGCGAGCGCCAGCGCCAGCGTCGCCACGTCGGGAAGTCCCAGGCGGCTCGAGAGCACCACCAGCACCAGGGCGGCGATCGTTGACACGCCGCCCGCCAGCCCGTCCTGCCCATCGGTGAAGTTGATGGCGTTCATCATGCCGACAATCCAAAACAGGGTGAACGGCACCACGATCACCAGCGGCAGATCGATCACGCCGCCCAGCGGGTTGCTCACCGCGTCGATGCGAATGCCGCAGGCCAATGGAATTGCGGCGGCGACCAGCTGAGCCAGGAGCTTGTCGCGGGGACGGAGTCCGCGGACATCGTCGACGAGCATCACGGCGACGATCACCGTCGCCCCGCCGAGCAGACCGGCCAGCGCCAGATCGTAGGGTTGGGCCACCACCAGCGCCACGACGACGAAGGCGGCATACATCGCCACCCCTCCGAGCCGCGGCACAGGCTTGGCGTGAATCCGATCGGGCCCGGGCTGATGCATCCACCCGCGCCGACGAGCGAGCGTGCGGATCCCCAACGTCATAGGGAGCACCAGCGGCGCTCCAATGGCCAGCGCGAGCCAGTTGACGTCTATCACGATCCGCACCTCGGCTACACTGAGATTTGCATTGACCGATGAATCATCCGACTCCTAAGATAGCCGTGGCTGCTGCGAAGTGGCTGGCAGAACTGGCTGTGCGTCGCCAGGAGGCACCTTTTCCGATACCCCCAGGCGTTGTTCGCGACCGACTGAAGCCCGCCCAAGCGGCGGGTATTTTATTGGCGGAAACGCCGAGGAGGAGTTCTTGGTTCATATCACCGTAGGCGCCAACGAGAGCTTCGATGCCGCGCTGCGACGCTTCAACAAGAAGGTGCAGCAAGAAGGCATTATCACGGAGTCTCGACGGCGGAGCGCGTTCGACAAGCCCAGCGTGCTGCGCAAGAAGAAGGCGGCGGCCAAGCGCCGCAAAGCCCGGCGCGCGGCGCTCAAGGCGATGCAAGCGGAGAGCCAGGCGCTCTAGCGCGAATCCGCGCCGGCCAGGCGCACCCCTATCCATCGCATGAGCTTGCTCGATCGAATCTCCAGCGACCTCACGTCCGCGCTGCGCGGCGGCGACCAGCCACGCGTACGACTTTTGCGGACGCTTCGGTCGGCCATTGCCTACGAGGCCAAGGACAAGCGGCAGGACGCCGGCGACGACCTGGTGCGCACCGTGCTGGCGCGCGAAGCTCGCCGGCGCGAAGAAGCCATCAAGCTCTACGAGTCCGGCGGCCGCGCGGACAAAGCCGCCGACGAGCAGGCGGAACTCGCGGTCATCGCCGGCTACCTGCCTCCCGTTATCGACGCCGAGGCCATCGAGGCAGCGGCGCGCGCGGTCATCGACGAGACCGGCGCTTCCGGTCCAGGCGACATTGGCCGCGTGATGGGCCCCTTGATGGCCCGCCTGCGCGCGCAGGGCACCGTGGACGGCAAGGCCGTGAGCGCGACGGTGCGCGCCCTGCTCACCGACTAGTGACCCGGGCGACGCTGACACTCGATCTGGTCGACGCCCAAGAGTTGCCTCAGCCCATGATTACCCTGGCGGCGCGCGTCGCCACGGCGGTAGCCGACGCCGCAGGGTTGAGGGGTACTGCCGCTCTGAGGATCTGCAGCGATGCAGACATGCGGCGACTGAACCGGCAGTTCCGCGACATCGACCAATCGACGGACGTGCTCGCCTTCCCGCCCGACGCCGTCGACCCCGGATCCGACCCCGAGTCCGTTGGAGACGTGGCGCTTTCGTACGCGCGCGTGGTCCGCCAGGGGCAGATGCACGGGCATGGCACGGAGCGCGAGTTTGCCTATCTCATCACCCATGCCCTGCTTCACCTCGCTGGCTTCACGCACGACGACCCACCGAGCTATCGGCGCATGCGGCGCGTCGAGGAGGAAATCCTGGCGTCGATTGGGATGACACGCGACCGAATTCCGGCGGCATAGCCGATGCGCCGCCTCACCCGTGCGGCCCCGGCCAAAGTCAACCTCGGCTTGCAGGTCACCGGCCGTCGGCCGGACGGATACCACGAACTGGTGACGGTGATGCAGACGCTTGAACTGGCGGACGACGTGCGCCTGGAATCCGCTCCAACCGTGAGTGGTCGACCGTCGCTCCCGGACCTAGCCGCGGAGGACGACCTGGCGCTGCGGGCGGCGCATCTGCTGCGCCGGACGCTTGGCGTGGCGTCCGGCGCCCACGTGAGCGTTGAGAAGCGGATCCCCGCAGCCGCCGGTCTGGGGGGCGGAAGCTCGGACGCGGCCGCGGTGCTCGCGGCGCTGAATCAGCTCTGGGAAACCGACGTGGATCACGCGCGTATGGTGCAGATCGCGGCCGAATTGGGCTCCGACGTACCGTTCCTGGTGCGCGGCGGCACGGCGCTGGCGACCGGACGCGGCGAACATTTGAGCGATCTGCCGCCCGCACCGATGCGGCATGTCGTGCTCGTGCGCCCGGACAGTCCGCTGGCCACCGCCGATGTCTACGCCGAGTTGCGGCCTTCCGAATGGAGCGATGGCGAGCGAACGATGGACCTTGCCCGTGGGCTGGCTGCCGGCGAGCTGTCCGAAGACCTCATGTGCAACGACCTCACGCCGGCTGCCATCAGACTGACGCCGGTGGTCGGCGACATCCTTGTTGACCTTCGCGCGGCGGGCGCTCATCCGGCGCTGATGGCCGGCAGCGGCGCCACCTGCTTCGGCCTGTTCGCTGACATTTCGACCGCTGAGGAAGCTGTTGAGCGCGGGCATGCCGCCGGCCACTGGACGCACTTCACCCGGTTTCGCCCGGCCGCCGACGCGTAGCGGATGCGGGATGGCATCCGTTGACCCGTTGTTGTCCGATCTCTACGCTGAACCTGGATGGGGAGTAGCCAAGGGGTAAGGCAGCGGACTTTGAATCCGCGATTCGGAGGTTCGAATCCTCCCTCCCCAGCCGTGAGCCGCTCATGACCTGTACCGCAGTAATCCTGGCCGCGGGCCGCGGCGTGCGCATGGCCGCCTCGGGTCCGAAGGTGCTGCATCAAGTCGCCGGCTGGCCGCTGGTCAAGCACGTGGTGGCAACCGCGCGCAAAGCCGGCTGCGATCCGATCGTGGTGGTCGCGTCGCCCGAGGTCGACCTGCGCGATGCCGTGGGCAACGACGTCCACATCGTCGAACAGCCGCCTGACGACTATGGGACCGCGGCGGCCGCGCAGGCGGCCGGCGTCCCGCAGAGTCCCGGCACAGCCGTCGTGATGTTCGGAGACTCCCCGCTGCTCACGTCCCAGACCGTGCGCGAGATGGCGGCCTTGCGCGATGAACGCGACGCCGCAATCGTCGTGGGCTGGACCCAAGCGCCTGCGCCGGGTAGCTACGGCCGGGTTGTGATGGCTGATGACGGATCTGTGCAAGCCATTGTCGAGGCCGCCGATGCGGACTCGGCCACCTACGCCATGACCTCCTGCAATTCCGGCCTGATGGCGTTCGATGCCGAGTGGCTTGGCGCCGCGCTGCCGCGGGTACCCCGCAGCCCGGCGACGGGCGAGCGCTACCTGACGGCCGCCGTCGAGCTTGCCATCGCCGATGGGCGCCGGGTGGTTTCCCACTTGATCGCCGACGAGGAGGAAACCATCGGCTGCGATGACCTCTCGCGTCTGGCGGACGCCGAGCAGGCCATGCAGCAGCGCCTGCGCCAGGACCTGATGGCGCAGGGCGTGCAGTTGCGCGACCCGGCAACGACCTATCTGCACCGCGGCGTGACTGTCGGTTCGGGTTCCGTAATCCTGCCGGGCACGTCGCTCGAGGGCGCTACCTCGATCGCTGCCGGATCAACCATTGGCCCGAACAGCCGGCTCATCGACGCGACCGTGGGCGACGGTTGCATCGTCGAGTCGTCGCGGGTGTCGGCGTCGAGCCTCGGCGACGGCGTCGTTGTGGGCCCCTTCGCTCACGTGCGCGACGGCTGCGCCATCGGGTCCGACAGTCACCTTGGGTCACAGACCGAACTCAAGGCCGCCACACTGGGAAGTGGCGTGCACGTGCACCATTTCGGCTATCTTGGAGACGTGGAGATTGGCGATGGTGCAAACATCGGCGCCGGCACGGTCACGTGCAACTTCGACGGTACGGCCAAGCACCGCACCGTGATCGGCGCTGACGCCTTCATCGGCAGCGACACCATGCTGATCGCCCCCGTGACGGTTGGGGAGGGCGCGCGAACCAGCGCCAGCGCCGTCGTCACACGGGATGTCCCGCCGGGCATGCTGGCGGTGGGCATTCCGGCGCGAATCCGTCGCTAGCGGAGTAGGGGGAGGCCTCCGTGGACGGCGAGCTGAAAATATTTTCGGGAAGCAGCAATCGGGGCTTGGCCGCACGCATCGCACATACGCTCGGGCGTCCCCTGGGCGAGGCCAGGGTCGAGCACTTCCCCGACGGCGAGGCCGACATCCAAATCCTGGAGAACGTGCGCGGCACCGACGTCTTCGTCGTGCAGTCCACCTGCGCGCCGGTCGACAGAAATCTGATGCAGCTGCTGATCATGATCGACGCGCTGCGGCGTGCCTCAGCGGGCCGCGTCACCGCGCTCATCCCGTATTTCGGCTACGCGCGCCAGGAAAAGAAGTCCACCGGGCGCGAACCGATCACGGCCAAGCTTGTCGCCAACATCCTCGAGGCGGCCGGCGTTTCGCGCATCGTCACGCTCGATCTGCACGCGCCCGCGGTGCAGGGGTTCTTTGACATCCCCGTCGATCATCTGCTGGCCGCGCCGTTGCTGGCCGACGCCATCGACCGCATGGGGCTGACGCAGCCGGTCATCGTGTCGCCCGACGCCGGCGGCGTGACCCGTGCGCACGATTTCAGTCAGCGCGTTGCCGGCGCCCCCCTGGCCGTCGTCTTCAAGAACCGCACCGCGGCCGACAAGATCGAGCACCTCCAGATCGTGGGGGAAGTGGAAGGACGCGACGCCATCATCGTGGATGACCAGGTCTCGACCGGCCACACGCTGGTCGAGGCCAGCGAGGCGCTGCGGGAACGGGGCGCACGAAGCGTCTACAGCTGCGCGGTGCACCCGGTGTTTGCCGACGACGCACTCGAGCGGATTCAGGACGCCCCGATCGAGCGGCTCTTCATCACCGACACGATTCCGATTGAAGACGGACTCATGAACGGCAAAATACAATTGGTCCACACGCATGAATTGTTTGGAGAGGCTGTCCGCCGGATTCACAACGACGAATCCGTCACGGCACTGTTCAAGTGAGAGCCCAAATGTGGGGTATCGAGAGTGGGCGCGCGATCGCGGACCGCGCGGCACCCGAGGACGTACGCACCCGTCTGTGCGGCGACTGAACGAGGAGCGGATCCTTTTTGGATCCTGTTAGTTGGCTCGGTCTCGTCGGTATTTTCGTTCTGACCGGATTCTCAGCGCTCGCCAGCGCCAGCGAGAGCGCGCTCAACGAGACTGCACGCACCGATCTGGAGCCGCCGGCGCCGGATGCTCCGGGTGCTGCGCGGCGCCGTCATGAGCTGCTGACGAATCGATTCCGATTCTGGGTCGGACAGCGCCTCAGCGATACGGTTGTGATTCTCGTATCGGCCACGCTCACGGCCACGCTCATGGCCGACGCCTTGACGGCCGTGATTCCAAACCGTGCCGGGAGCGTGGTCGTTGCCATCGGCGCGCTCGCCGTGCTTCATTCAGGCTTGGCTCGAATCCTGCCGCGCATCCTGGCGCAGCGGTATCCGCGGACGTTGGCGGAACGGCTCACATTCGTCCCGTGGGTGATCTATGCGGCATCCCTCCCGGTTACCCGACTCTTCGAGAAGCTGCTGAGCGCGGAGGAACAAGAAGCCTGGAAGGCGCCCGATCCGGAGGACGCCGCCGTCTTGAACGCCGTGGAAGCCGGCACGCGTGAAGGGACGATCGACGCCTACGACTCGGCGATGATCGCCAACGTCATTGAACTCGGCGACCGCGTCGCGCGCCAGGTCATGACGCCGCGGCCCGACATCGTGGCCATGCCACGGACGCAGCCTTTGCGAACGGCGCTGGCGCTGGCCCACGAGCATGGTCTGTCGCGGCTTCCGGTGTACGACGACGACCTCGATTCCGTGATTGGCATTCTTCACGTCCGCGAGGCGAGCGCCGCGCTGCTGGACGGCCAGCCGCCGTCGGACCTCTCATCCCTCGTTCGTCCGCCGCTCTTCGTGCCGGAGATGCAGCGCGTCGACCTGCTATTGCGCGAGCTGCGCGCCCGCAACACCCACATGGCGATCGTGGTCAATGAGCACGGCGAGACCGAGGGCCTGGTGACCATCGAGGATCTCCTGGAAGAGATCGTGGGCGAAATCGAGGATGAGTTCGACTCGCCCGAGGTCCAAATCGAGCCCATCGGCGCCGGAGTCATCGAGACGGACGCGAGCGTTCTCATCACCGACGTCAATGAGGCGCTGGGGCTCGAGCTGGCCGCCGATGACGTCGACACGATCGGCGGTCTGGTCTACAACACGATGGGAGCGGTGCCGAATCCGGGCGACGCCGTGGCCGTCGATGGCGCGGCGCTCGAGGTGCTCACCACGAAAGCCAATCGGATTCTGCGCGTGCGGGTGCGCAAGATTCCCGTGGAGCCGGCTCATGGAGGCTGACCAGCCTCCCGATACGGCGTCCGCCGCTAGCTGCCGTACACGAGCCGCCTGCCCGCGCGGCTGGATTTCGTCGGCCTAGGGTCACGCAGGGAACACCGCTATAGAAATCTTCGTCGGCCTCGCGGTGTTCGTGGTGCTCATCGCGATCAACGCCCTCTTTGCCGGAGGCCAGTTCGCGTTGGTCGCGGTGGATCGCTATCGCATCGACGACATGGTCAGCCGCAACGTCCGCGGCGCACGTCCGGTGCAGCAGGCCCTGCGGACGCTCTCGTTCCAGCTCTCGGGCGCACAGCTCGGAATCACCATCAGCTCTCTGATTCTGGGATGGGTCGTCGACGGCGCACTGTCGCCATTGCTCCGGCCACTGCTGGGCTGGCTGCCGCCCGGGGCCATCGGCGCCGCAACCGCGGCAATCGCCCTCACGCTCGCAACCGCGCTGCAAATGGTCTTTGGCGAGCTGGCGCCGAAGAATCTGGCGATCGCACGGCCCGCCCGCACCGCCGTCGTCTTCGTCCCGCCCGTGGTGCTCATCAACACCCTGGCAGGCCCCCTCATCCGCTTACTGAATGCGGCGGCCAACTGGTCCATGCAGCGCGTGGGGATTCAGCCGCGCGAGGAGCTCCCCGGCGTTGAGTCGCTGGAGGAGCTGCGAAGCACGCTCCGCTGGGCGGCGCTGGAGGGTGAGATCGAGGGCGTGGAGCACACGCTGCTCGACCGGGCGCTCAGCCTGCGCGACCGTGCCGCGCGCGATGTGCTGGTCCCCCGCTCGTCCGTCGTCTCGTTGGCCGGCGACGCCACGTACGCGGACTTGATCGAGGCGGCGCGGGACACCGGACACTCGCGATTCCCCATCCAGGACGCCAGCGGCTCGGGACTCGCGGCCATCGCACATGTGAAGGACGCGCTCCGGGTCGCGGCGGAGGATCGCGCGCAGACAGTGCTTGCGCCCAGCGGGCAACCGCTGGTCGTCGTCCCCGAGTCCACCGATCTGCACCGCCTGCTTATCGAGCTGCAACGACAGGGGCAAACCATGGCCATCGTGCTCGACGAGTTCGGCGACGAATCCGGCATCGTCACCATCGAGGACGTCGTGGAAGAGGTTCTGGGCGAAATCGAGGACGAGTACGACCCGCCGGCCGTGCGGCTGGCGACGCCGACGGGCACCGGCGTGTATGAGGCGGACGGACGCATTCGCCAGCAGGAGCTGCTCGAAGCCACCGGGTTCGAAATGCCCGACGGACGCTACGACACTCTGGCGGGGCTGTTGATCCTGCGGTTCCAACGAGTGCCGAATGTTGGCGACCGCGTTGAAATCGACGGCTGGCGCTTTCAGGTTCTCGAAATGGCCGGACCGCGCATCGCGCAGGTTCTGCTCACGTCGCCGGCCCGCCTGCGGGATCGCCCATGAACGGCGTGTTTCTCCTCGCGGCCGTCCTCCTGCTCGCCGTGAACGCGTTCATGGTCGCGGCGGAGGTGGCCATCACCGCGGCCGCCGGACGACGCTCGGCTATCGAGGCTGAGGCCGCGCTGGGTGGCTATCGGGCGCGATTGGCCAGCACGTCGCTGCGCGAGCTCGCCTTCATGCTCACCGGCGCGCAGTTCGGGATCACCTTGGCGTCGCTCGGGCTTGGATTCGTCGCGGAACCGGCCATTGCCGACTTGATCGTCCACACGGTGGGAGACCACATCGACATTCCCGAGAACGTGATCCACCTCATCGCCTCGGCAATCGCCCTCACCCTGGTCGTCTTCCTCCACATGGTGCTCGGCGAGATGGCGCCCAAGAACATCGCGATTGCGGAGCCAATCCGAACCATGCTTTGGGTCTCGGTGCCGTACCGGGCCTATGCCAACGCAATTCGGCCCGTGCTGTGGGTCCTCAACGGCATGGCCAACCTGGTGCTGCGCACGTTCGGCATTGCCCCGCGCGAGGAGCTGCGGGCGCGCTACACCGCGTCGCAGATCGCCGAGATGCTGTCGGCCTTGCGCCGCATCGAGGCCATCGACATTTCCGACTATCGGCTGGCACAGGGCGCGATTGGGCTCGAATCGCGCAAGGCCCGCGACATCATGCTGCCGCGATCATCGGTCGAGACCGTGCCCGCCACCGCAACCATTCGCGAGATCGAGGCCGTTGCCGCCGACACCGGGCACTCGCGACTGCCGGTGCTCGGCAGCCAACCGGACGACTTTCGGGGATTCGTGCATATCAAAGATCTGCTCACGCGCACCGACCTGCGTCCGTCGTCGCCGCTGCCGGCCGCCATGATTCGCCCGTTGCCGGTGGTGCCCGAGACCGCCACGCTGGGCGCGCTGCTGCTCGACATGCGGCGCCGGCGCAGCCATATGGTGCTCGCCATCGACGAGCACGGCAGCCCAGCGGGCGTCGTGGCCCTGGAGGATCTGCTCGAAGAGCTGGTGGGCGAAATCGCCGATGAGTTCGATCGGCAGTCCAATTTGCCGTCGACCCAGTCCGGACGCGTCGTGGTCGCGGGCAGCCTGCGTCCCGCCGACCTCGAGGACCGGACGGGCCTTCAGCTGCCCGAGGGCCCCTATTCCACCGTCGCCGGCTACGTCATGCAGCGGCTCGGCTCCATGCCTCGCGTCGGACAGACTGTGATTCACGACGGATGGCAACTCCGCGTGCGCCGCATGCAGGGTCCGCGCGTGGTCGAAATCGAGCTCGTGCCTCCGGAAACGACCTCGGAGGCGAATGATGGCGCTGCTCCCGCGTGACGGCGGCCATTGCTGGGAGAACTGCCGCCGCTTAGGCTGAAGCCATGCCGGAACTGGGGCGCTCGCAAACCTATCGCGCCGAGGGCATCGTGCTCGGTCGACGCGACTTGGGCGACGCCGACCGCATCGTGACCCTGTTCACACGCGAGTTCGGTCGACGCCGCCTGGTCGCGCGCGGCTCGCGGCGGCCTGCCAGCCACCTGGCGCCCAGCATCGAGCTCTTCAACCGCGTCCGCATTTTGGGTGTCGTGGGCTCGTCCCTCGACATCCTGTCGCAGGTCGAGGAGTTGGAATCGCATCCGCGCCTGCGAACCGATCTGGCGGCATTCGCGGCGGCGGGGTGGTCCGTCGAGTTGCTCGATGGTCTGAGCGAAGACAACGAGCCGTCGCTCGACGCCTACGACGCCGTGCTCACGTTTCTGCGGGGACTCGACCTGAGCAGCGATCCGCCGGAGCTTTGGCTCACGGCGCTGGCGCTCATCCTCCTGCAGCTGCACGGATACTCACCCGAGCTTGGCCGCTGCACGGCATGCGGACAGCCGCTGCAACCCGGCAACCATCGCTTCGCCAGCGCGGCGGGAGGCGTGGTGTGCCGGGCCGACAGCCGTGAACATGAATCACGGCCCCTGAGCGTGGCGGCGCTCAAGGTGCTGCGGTATCTCGCGCGCGAGGGGTTTCACGCTGCCTCACGTTTGCGGGTGGACGCCAACGTGCGCGCCGAGGTTCGAGACATCCTGCGGGCCTACTCGACCACCATCCTCGAACGCGACGTAAAGTCCGCGCGCATGCTGACCCCGGCGGCGCCTGGGAAACTGGCAGCACGCTGACCGGCCTCACGCACGGCGCGACCCACGGCGGGTCGTTGCCGAATTGGAAGGACTAGCGATGGCTGCGCCGGATCTCGACACCCTGGTCGCCCTCGCCAAGCGACGCGGATTCGTGTTCGGGAGCTCCGAAATCTACGGCGGATTCGCCAGCACCTGGGACTACGGACCGCTGGGCGCCGAGCTGATTCGCAATATCAAGGAGGCTTGGTGGCGGCGCGTGGTGATGGCCCGCGAGGACGTGGTGGGGCTCAATGCGTCGATCCTCATGCACCCCCGCGTCTGGGAGGCTTCCGGGCACGTCGAAAACTTCAACGACCCTCTGGTCGAATGCCCCCAGTGCCGCCGCCGATTCCGCCAGGATGACGTGCCGGACGGCAAGTGCCCCCATGACGGCTCGGCGCTCACCGATCCGCGACGCTTCAACACCATGTTCAGCACGCAGGTCGGGCCGGTCGAGGAGTCGGCCGCCACGGCCTACCTCCGGCCCGAAACGGCCCAGGCGATCTTCGTGAACTTCAAGAACGTCGTCGACTCAACGCGCGTGCGACTGCCCTTCGGGATCGGCCAAATCGGCAAGGCCTTCCGCAACGAGATCACCACGGGCAACTTCATCTTCCGCAGCCGTGAGTTCGAGCAGATGGAGCTGGAGTATTTTGTAGAGCCTGGGCAGGACGCGGGCGCCTACCAGGCCTGGATCGACGAGCGCCTGGCCTGGTGGCAGGAGTTTGGGCTGGACTCCAGCCGACTTCGGCTGCGCCCGCACGGCGCCGACGAGCTATCGCACTACTCGAAGGGCACCACGGACATCGAGTACGAGTTCCCGTTTGGCTGGGGGGAGCTCGAGGGCATCGCCAACCGCACCGATTTCGACCTCGCGCGGCACGCTGAGGCCAGCGGCGAGACGCTCACGGTGTTCGACGAATCTTCCAAGTCGCACGTTCGGCCCTACGTCATCGAGCCGGCGAGCGGTGTCGACCGTGCGGCGCTGGCCTTCCTGGCCGACGCCTACACCGAGCAGGAAGTGCGCGGCGAGACCCGCGTATTCCTGAATCTGGACCCGCGTCTGGCGCCGATCAAGGCCGCCATTTTTCCGCTCGCGCGCAACAAGCCCGACCTGGTCAAGCTGGCGCGCGACGTTCGAGCGCGCCTGGCCGCGTCGTGGCCGGTCTTCTACGACGCCGGTGGGTCAATTGGGCGGCGCTATGCCCGCCAGGACGAGGCCGGCACGCCGTTCGGCATCACCGTGGACTACGACTCGCTGGACGACCACTCGGTGACCGTCCGTCACCGCGACACGATGGATCAGGACCGCGTTGCCGTGAACGACCTGCACGGCTTCTTGGCCGAGCGGCTGGCCTGGTAGGCGCTCGTGGACGCCCAGGGCGATCAGCCGGCGGCGGGGTCCTACTCGCGGGCCGAGCGCATTGTCCTCGGGCCGTTTCGTCGAGGAATGGCGGTCGTCCTTTCGCCGGTGGTGGCCGCACTCGCCCGGCTCGGCGCGCCGCCGACGGCTGTGTCGCTGAGTCAGATTCCAATCGGGTTCGCCGCCGCGGCGCTCATCATGCACGCGCCGCGCGTGGCCCTGGCGCTGTTCGTGGGCACGCTTGTGCTGGACGCCATTGACGGGGCGCTGGCGCGAAAAACAGGCCGTGAGTCAGCCTTCGGAGCCCTGGCCGACCAGGTTTCCGACCACATCCGCGAAATCACCTTCGTCGGCGGTCTGGTCGCCGCCGGCGCGATGCGGGGAGAGATCGGCGTGGCCTACGCCCTGCTCTATCCGCTGGTGAACTTCATGCTCTACGCCGCCAATCGCTACGGCGCCGAGGTGCCCCTGGCGGTCAAGACGTGGATGTCGTTCTACCCGTTTCTGCTCATCTACCTGGCGTTCGAGATCAACTGGCTGGACTATGCCGGGGCGGTGTCCGCTGGATTCATGGCCGCAACGTCGATTGCGGCGCTGGTGCTCATGCGGCACCGCATGAATGCCGATGACCTGTCGACCGACTAGTGCATCACCACTCCGCCGTCGACGCTGATTGACTGACCGGTGAGGTAGGCGGCGTCGTTCCGCCAGCCAGTGGACCGCGAACGCAGTCAATCGACCACGGGGCCCGCGAAGAACCCGCCAGGTCGACGCTTCGGTCAGCCCTCGGGCTGTTGACCGCCGGCGGTATCCACCACCCATTGCCAGGGCCGGAATCGTTGGACCGGCGAGTCCGGATGGGCGCCGTCCCACATGATGACCAGCGGCGGACCAATTCGGTCCAGGGGCGGAAACTGGAACCAGCCGCGCTCAACCGCCCCAGCTTCCACCCGACCGCGCGGCGGCGGCACGCCGTGTCCGGTGGGAAAGACCGCGCGGAATTCCACCTCGCCCCGCTGCACGCGCACTCCCGTGCCGATGGCGCTGATCGTCTCGTCGCTCTGGTTGTCCACGGAAAATAGGAGCCGGGTTTCCTCCGCCGCGAACTCGATTCGCTCGAGGGTCACGCGAATATCGATCTGGGTGAGTGTCTGCCCGACATCGACCACCCACACCGCCGGACGAATGCCGAGCCGATCGGTGATAGTGAGCGCCGTCACACGGACGCGAGGGATGAGCGCCTCGCGGCCATCCGGATACGTATGCGGCTCCGTGCCCTCCACGACACCGCGCACGACAACGAACGCATCCGCCTCGAGCTCCGGCGGCGCCCCCTGGATCACAAACGCCGTCGGCAAATCGTCATTGTCAAAGTCCACCCAGACGAGAAACACCGTATCGCCGCCTTCCGGGGGATCGACGACCTCGAACACCCAGCCGCGCAGTTCCACCTGTCGGCCGACGGTCCCGGCGGCGTCCGGGTGCGAGACCATCCAATCGCTGTTGGTGAGCGGCGGTTGTGCGGCCGGGGGTGCTGCGGTCGCCGCGGGCTCGTCGCCCCCAGGTCCGCACGCAGCGAGCAGAGTCAAGCCGGCGGCGAGCCCCGCCACGACCATGCACGCCGCGCCCTGGCAGGTCATACTGCGGCGGTTGAGCACCGGCATCTCCAGGAGGCGCCATGGCGCGCACACGGGCAGCAGTCATTGGTCTCGGACGCATCGCGAGCACCATCGACGACGAGATTCAGGTCTACGACGGGCACTCCCTCCCTTATTCCCACATTGCCTGCTTTCGGGCCGTTCCCGAGGTTGAGATCGTCGGCATGTCCGACACCTGGGAGGAGCAGCGCGAGGCCGCCCGGCAGCGCTGGGGGTTCGACGCCATCTACGCCGACTACCGCGCGATGCTCGACGAAACTCGTCCCGACATCGTAAGCGTGTGCACGTCGGCGGAGCCTCGCGCCTCGATCCTCATCGACATTGCCAAGGGAGGGTATGGCGTCAAGGCCATCTGGGCGGAGAAGCCGATCACGATTTCCTTGCAGGAGGCCGACGACGTGGTCACTGCCTGCAACGACGCGGGCATCGCGCTGGCGGTGAACTGCACCCGGCGCTGGATGAACAACTACACCCAGGCCCTGCGCATGGTAAACGACGGCCTCATCGGCGACGTGATCCACGTCGTGGCTCGGGCGCGTTCGGGGCTTTCGCACAACGGCAGTCACATGCTCACCACGCTCACCATGTTCACCGGCGGTCGCGCTGAGTGGGTGGTCGGCGAGCTGGGGCCCGACGAAGACCCGATGAGCGACAACGACTTCACGGCCAGCGGATTCCTCGCGTTTCCCAACGGCGTGCGCGGCTATTTTCGCGCGTTGGACAACGGCCCCAACGACCACTCCTACGACATCACCGGCACGACCGGCATGATCCGCATGATGGGCGACGGGCGCCTGAGCGAGCTGTGGACCAGCGAGGCGCCCCTCCCCGGACAGCGGAATCCGCAGGCGGCGCGTCGCTTCTTCCCGCCCGAGCGCGAGGTGCGCGCCGGCGCGGTGAATGTGATCTACGACCTGATCCACTGCATCGAGACGGGCGACACGCCCAAGTGCAGCGGGGAGGACGCGCGCGAAGCGCTGGAAATCGCCATCGCCACCCGCCAGTCGCACCGACGCGGCAACGTGCGGGTGGACCTGCCGGTCGAGGACCGCCGTGAGCGCATCATCTCAGCGGAAGTCATCAACAGCGGGGGCATCCCGCGCGCGATCCAGCGGCAGCGCGACGCCCAACGCTAAGCCCACTCGGCGGCATCGCGCTGCTCAGGTGAGCGCGCCGACGTAGGCCACGGCGCTTTCGCCCAATCGCGCCAGGGCGTAGCCGCCCTCCAGCACGTGGAGCGTCGGCAGGTCCAGCGCGGCAATCTCGGCGCCGATGCGCGCGAAGTCCTCGCTACGAAGCGCGAAGGACGCAATCGGATCGTCGGCGTGGGTGTCGAATCCGAGTGACACGATGAGGCACGCCGGAGCGAAGGCCGCGATCCGCTCGCAGGCGCCTGCAAGCGTGGCGGCGTAGTCGTCGATCGCGGTTCCCGGCCAGAGCGGATAGTTGAGATTGAATCCCTCACCTTCGCCCGAGCCGCGCTCGGCAGCTCTTCCGGAGAAGCCGGGATAGGCCCAACGCGGGTCGGCATGCAGCGATACGTAGAGAATGTCGCCCCGGCCATAGGTGAGGTGTTGCGATCCGTTGCCGTGGTGATAGTCCACGTCCAGGATGGCGACACGACCAGCGGAAAGCAGCTCGTGCGCGGCGATCACCGCATTGTTGAAATAGCAGAATCCGCCCATTCGATCGTGCTCGGCGTGATGCCCGGGCGGGCGGCACAGGGCGAATGCGTGGGGCGCCCCGCGCTTGACAAGGTCGGCGCCGGTCACGGCAATGTCAACCGCGGACCGCGCCGCCCAGTAAGTCGCGCGCATCAATGGCGCGTCGGTGCCGAAGGCGAAGTAGCTCGCGCGCACCGCAAGGCTGTCGCTTTCCAATACGGCTGCGTCCGCCGAAACGCCGGCCGGTGCGAGCTGCTCGTTGGCGTCCAATTCCGTACACGCCTCGTCGATGAATTGGCGGTAGGCCGGAGCATGCACCCGATCAACGAGCAGGTCGTCGCACGGAGCAGCCGGCACCAGGTCGGCCAGGCCCGCGGCATCCAGGGCCTCCCGGATCAGCCTGGGGCGTGACGGCACCTCGGGATGCGGATAGTCGACGCCGTCGATGGCCTGAAGCGTGGGCGCGTGGTCGACGTGGGCCTCTGACCACACCACCGGGATACGGACGTCGGACATGTGCTAGGGCGCCGCTTCGAGCGCGCTGCGCTCCAGGCGATCGAGCGTGCGCCACGAGGGCAGCAGCTCCGGCACCCCGGTGAGCGGCTCGCGACCGTCCGTCACCGCGCTCACGAACTCCCGGTTCTGGCGCGACACGGCCAGCATCTGCTCCTCCTGCGCCACGACCTCCCCGGCATGGTTGACCAGCACGTCATGCAGGAAGGTGAACGTATCTTCCTCGCAGATAAGCACCGTGCGCGTCGTCACCTTGTCGACCATCGCGTTGTACGAGAGCACCAGCGACGCCAGCCCGCCTTCCGGAAAGGCCAGCTGAATCGACAGATCCAATGGCACCTGGTTGGGTCCGCTTGGCGGGCCGTAGAGCCCGCGGGCGACGTGCGGCTCCTGGCCGAACATCCAGACGGCGTTGTCGACCGCGTGGCCGCCGTGGTGCCACAGGATGTCGTCCACCCAGCTCCGCCGCCGTCCGGTCCATCCGATGTTCTCCCGGCGGAAGAAGTGCCAGTCACGGTGCAGGTGCAGCGGACGCAGGCTGCCGCGAGCAATGCGCTCGTGGAGCCACAGGTTGGGCGCGTAGTAGCGCTCGGTGTGACAGATCATGAGGGTGATGCCGGCGGCGCGGGCCGCTCGATCCAGCTCCTCCGCCTGGTCGAGGCGCAGCGTCATGGGAATCTCGAGCAGCACGTGCTTGCCCGCCCCGATTGCCGCCAAGGCCTGGTCGTAGTGCATGCGGTTCGGCGACGTGATCAGCACGGCGTCGACGTTGGGGCGCGCCAGCGCCTCCGCCAAATCCGTCGTGGCAAAGTCGGCGCGGCACGTCTCGGCAAACTCCTGCGCCGACGGCAGAAGCCGGCTCACGACGCTGTCGACGGCGATGCCGTCTATGTCGAGTAGCGCGTCCCGGTGAAACGTCGTGATGGCACCGGATCCAACAATGCAAAAGCGCATGGGCGGGTCATCCTGCGGCGCAAGCGGCTCCCTAAGGTAGCGCGCCGGTCAACGCGTGAGCTACGGACTCGGGACGCAATTCAAGCCGGGTGCGGACGTGCCGTCCGGCATGGCGCTGCTACGCGAACGCGACGTACCTGACCCAGATCCAGAGGGTGGAGATTGCCATGCACACCACGGCGACCGGCACGCCATATTTCATGAACTGCACGAAGCCGATCTTGTAGCCCTCGCGCTCCGCAATTCCGGCGAGAATCACGTTGGCCGACGCGCCAATGATCGTGGCGTTGCCGCCGAGATCCGCGCCGAGCGCCAACGACCACCAGAGGATGTTGTCCGGGTTCAGTCCGGCGGCCTCGAGGTTCTGCACCACCGGCAGCATCGTGGCGGCAAACGGAATGTTGTCGACGATGGCCGACGCAATGCCGCTCACCCAGATGGTCAGCGCCGCCGTCGCGAACACGTTGCCCTGGGTGAGGTCGCGAATGAAGTTGGCGACGGCGTCCAGCACCCCGAGCTCCACCAAGCCGCCGACCATCACGAACAGACCGACGAAGAACATCACGCTGGGCCACTCAACCGCGGCGAAGGCCTTGTGTGGATTGGCCCGCATCAGCAGCATCCCCAGCGCGGCGCCGCCGAGCGCGATCGTGGCGGGCTCCCAATGCAGCACGCCGTGAATCAGAAAGCCAATGACCGTGAGGCCAAGCACGGCCAAGCCGATCTTCAGGCCGCGCCGGTCCGTGATGTACTCCGCCGGGTCCAGCTTGGCAAGCGCCGCGGCGTGCACGGGATCAACCGCGAGTTGCTTGCCGAACATCCAGCGCAGGCTCACCAAGAATAGCGGCAGCATGATCAGAATCGGCGGAGTCATGTGGGCCGCGAATTCGGCGAAGGCAATGTTCCCGGCGCTGCCGATGAGGATGTTGGGGGGATCGCCGATCAACGTGGCCGCGCCGCCGATGTTCGACGCCAGGATCTCGGCAATGAACAGCGGCACCGGATTGATGTGCAGCTGGCGCGCCACCACCAACGTAATCGGCGCGATGAGAATGACCGTCGTGACGTTGTCGAGAAACGCGGAGAGCACGGCGGTGATGACCGACAGCGTCACCGCCAGATGGAAACCGTTGCCTCCCGTGCGCTGGGCCGCAACGATCGCCAGGTACTGAAACGCGCCGGTCTCGCTGATCAGTCCCGCCAGCACCATCATGCCGACGAGCAGAAAGATCACGTTGAGATCGATGTGCTCGAAGCCATGGTGCTGATCCATGATTCCGATCATGATCATCAGGACGGCGCCGGCGACGGCCACAGCCGACTTAGGCACGCGGTCGCTCGCGATCGCGGCGTAGGCGAGCACGAAGATGACAATTCCGGCGACGAGGAGCGCGGTGCCGGGCTCAGCGGTTTCGGTCATGGCGTCCGTTCAGATACGGAGCGGCGCGTCGAACGCCGCGGGCGGAACAACGCCAGCCGGCATGCCCTACGGGACAGGCCCGGCTGGCCCGCGCCATCGTAGCTTGTCAGGACGTGCCGTTACGCCATCAGCACCGCAAGTACCGGTGACAATGCACCTTGAAGACCGGCCAGGCCGTCTCGCAGATCGCGTCGGAACCGGGCCACCTCGCCAACCTCAAAGGGCAGTCGCCAGATATCGCGCGCCTGCGGCCAAAGAGGCGCACCGTCGATCCACGCCAGCGCGGCGATTGAACGAGGCACGCCGCGATCGACCGGATCGGCAACGACCCGGAATGCGGCGGCGGGAACGCCGTGAGCCCTCGCCCGGTCGAGCACGGCAAAAGACTCGTTGTCCACCGTCAATGCGCCGTCCGTGCCCAGCTTCTGCTTCGCCGCCGCATCCGCCACGCCGTTCACGGTCCAGCCTTCGCCACGTCGCGCCGTGACGCCGGCGTTTCCCAGCGCCGCCTCCATGGCATCGGCAACTTCGGATGCGGCCGCGATCCGGGATTGAGCGGCGCACACGGTGTCGAGCACGACGGGCGTGCCCGGCCGCAGGCCCGGCTGCAACCCGCCGCCGATCCCCGCGACAAGCACCGCCCGTGGCCGCCATCGGGTAAGCGCCGCTTCCGTCACGCGCGCGGCATTGACCTGACCGATGCCGCAGCGCACCGCAACAACGCTCGGAGACTCACTCTCCAGCGCCTGGCGCCACCTCGACCTACGCCGAACCGATCCGGGAAGCTGACGCATTTCGGCGCGAAGCGCCATCACCACCAAGACCGGACCCGCCGTGGTCACGCGCGCATCGCTTGCACGGGGCCTAACGTGGAGTCGATGATGCGATCCATCCCAACCCCTGTGAAAGACCGGCAGCCATGGCCTCCGCCCACGCCCTTCGCTGGTTCAACGACGCTCGCTTCGGCATGTTCATTCACTGGGGCCTCTACTCCGTGCTTGCCCGCCACGAGTGGACGATGTATCAGGAGGAAATCCCCAACGACGAGTACGCCCGGCTGGCCGATCGGTTCACCGCCGCCCGCTACTCGCCGGACGATTGGGTCGCGCTCGCCCAGGATACGGGCATGCGCTACATGATCCTGACCTCACGGCATCACGAAGGCTTCGCGCTCTGGGATTCGAAGGTCTCGGACTTCACCGCGCCCAACTCCGCCGCCGGACGGGACGTATTGGCCGAGTTCGTGGCCGCTTGCCAGAAGCGGCGCATGCCCTATGGCTTCTACTACTCCCTGCTTGACTGGCGCTGGCCGGAGTATTTCCGCGGCCCGCAGGCCGATTCCGAGGGATGGGCACGGTTTCGGGAATACGTGCACGCGCAAGTCGAAGAGCTCTGCACCGACTATGGCGAGCTTGCCGTGCTCTGGTACGACGGCGGCTGGCCGTACACGCCGGAGGACTGGGATTCCGCGGCGCTCAACGCCCGCGTGCGCGAGCTGCAGCCGAACATCTTGATCAACGACCGATCGCTGCTGCCCGAGGATTTCGACACGCCTGAGCAGCACGTCACCGCGTCGCCCCCGGGCCGGCCCTGGGAAAGCTGCATGACCATGAACACGACCTGGGGCTATTCCACCATCGACCACGAGTGGCGCACGCCGCGGCAGCTGATTCACTTTCTCGTCACCGCCGCCGCGGGCGGGGGCAACTACCTGCTCAACGTCGGGCCCGAACCCGATGGGCACATCCCGTTCGAGTCCGTGGAGCGGCTGCGCGCCATGGGCGCCTGGATGCGCGTCAACAGCGAGTCGATCTACGGCTCCGAGCGCATGCCCGACCGCCTCATGCGCGTTGGCAGCGTCGGGCGGCATCACACCATCAAGGGCAACACGCTGTACCTGCACTGCTGGCGCTGGCCGGGCCGTGAGATGGTGCTGGGCAATCTGGACGGCACCTTGCTATCGGCCCGGTTCCTGTACGACGGCACCCCCATCGACTTCGACCAGCGCCAACACCGCATCTGGCTGCGTCACCTGCCGGCATTCGCGCCCGACCCCATCGACACCGTCATCGCGCTGGACTTCGACCGCCGCCCCGGCCTGCGCGACCGGTTCGGCTAGCCGCAGCGGACTACGGAAAGTTCTTTTAAGCCCGTCTACGCGAGGGCTATCTGAAGAAGCCGGCATGACTCCAGACACCACAGGTACTTGGCGTCCGCCATCGCGCGCATGACGGCGGCCACAATCCCCTCACCCCGGCCCTCTCCCCACGGAGACCTTTGCATAAACCCAGGGGCGGGGCGGACCATGGGGCGTCGCCAGGCGG